>NZ_JBFRGD010000016.1:0-175761 GCF_052115165.1 Paenibacillus sp. 2TAB23 | reverse complement strand
CCTTCGCAGGCTGGAACACGGCGGCTAACGGAAGTGGCACAAGCTACGTGGCGGGCGCTACTTTCAGCATGGGAGCGGCGAACGTGACGCTGTACGCGCAGTGGACGGCGAACCCGACATACACCGTAACGTATAACGGCAATGGCAGCACGGGGGGAACCGTGCCAACGGATAGCAATYCGTAYGMGCAAMRYGCAACGGTAACCGTATTAGGAAACACGGGAAGCTTGGTGAAGACGGGCAACACCTTCACAGGTTGGAACACGGCGGCTAACGGAAGTGGCACAAGCTACGTGGCGGGCGCTACTTTCAGCATGGGAGCGGCGAACGTGACGCTGTACGCGCAGTGGACGGCCAACCCGACATACACCGTAACGTACAACGGCAATGGCAGTACAGGAGGAACCGTGCCAACGGATATCAATTCGTACGGGCAAAATGCAACGGTAACCGTATTAGGAAACACGGGAAGCTTGGTGAAGACGGGCAACACATTCGCAGGTTGGAACACGGCGGCTAACGGAAGTGGCACAAACTATGTGGCGGGCGCTACTTTCAGCATGGCAGCGGCGAACGTGACGCTGTACGCGCAGTGGACGGCCAACCCGACATACACCGTAACGTACAACGGCAATGGCAGCACGGGAGGAACCGTGCCAACGGATAGCAATTCGTACGCACAACATGCAACGATAACCGTATTAGGAAACACGGGAAGCTTGGTGAAGACGGGCAACACATTCGCAGGTTGGAACACGGCGGCTAACGGAAGTGGCACAAGCTACGTGGCGGGCGCTACTTTCAGCATGGGAGCGGCGAACGTGACGCTGTACGCGCAGTGGACGGCGAACCCGACATACACCGTAACGTATATCGGCAATGGCAGCACGGGAGGAGCCGTGCCAACGGATAGCAATCCGTACGAGCAACATGCAACGGTAACCGTATTAGGAAACACGGGAAGCTTGGTGAAGACGGGCAACACATTCGCAGGTTGGAACACGGCGGCCAACGGAACAGGAACCCCCTATGCGGCAAATGCAACGTTCGGCATGGGAGCGGCGAACGTGACGCTGTACGCGCAGTGGACGGCGAACCCGACATACACCGTAACGTATAACGGCAATGGTAGCACGGGGGGAACCGTGCCAACGGATAGCAATCCGTATGAGCAACATGCAACGGTAACCGTATTAGGAAACACGGGAAGCTTGGTGAAGACGGGCAACACCTTCGCAGGTTGGAACACGGCGGCCGACGGAACAGGAACCCCCTATGCGGCAAATGCAACGTTCGGCATGGGAGCGTCGAATGTGACGCTGTACGCGCAGTGGGCGGCCAACCCGACATACACCGTAACGTATAACGGCAATGGCAGTACAGGAGGAACCGTGCCAACGGATAGCAATCCGTACGAGCAACATGCAACGGTAACCGTATTAGGAAACACGGGAAGCTTGGCGAAGACGGGCAACACCTTCGCAGGTTGGAACACGGCGGCTAACGGAAGTGGCACAAGCTATGTGGTGGGCGCTACTTTCACCATGGCTGCGGCGAACGTGACGCTGTACGCGCAGTGGACGTCCAGCCCTGATGGCGGTAGCGGTGGCATCCCAACACCACCAGATGACAGCAAAGTAATCTCAAAGAATGGTGAATTATTGCTTCCCGCAGGCAAAACGGGTGAGGTTAGTTTGGGAGATGCAATCACAATAGATATTCCGGCAAATGCAACGGACAAAGAACTGAAATTAACGATCGAAAAACTTACTGGAACTCAAGATCTTCTAACGGATGAAGACGTTCTGGCTAGTCCGATCTTCGAGATTCTGAAAAATTTCTCAGAGAACTTCAGTAAACCGGTAACACTGACTTTTAAGTTTGATCCGACAAAATTGAGCGGTAATCAAAGAGCAGCCGTGTTCTATTATGATGAAGTGCAGAAGAAATGGGTGGAAGTTGGCGGTGTTGTTAGGGGTAATCAGATTACCGCAGAAGTAACCCACTTTACAAAATTTGCGGTAATGGTTGTAGGGCAAGCGGCAAGTGAGCCGAAACCAACGATTAACTTTAGCGATATATCCGCACACTGGGCGAAGGCAAGCATCAAGCAAGCGGTAAGCAGCGGAATCGTAACTGGTTATCAGGACGGCACGTTTAAGCCGGATAAAACCGTGACTCGTGCGGAATTTGCCGTCATGCTGATGAATGCGTTGAAGACGCAAGGAGCGGGAGCGGCGCTGACGTTCACAGATACAGCGAAGATCGGAAGCTGGGCGCAGAAAGAGGTCGCGCAAGCGGCGCAAGCAGGCATTATTAATGGCTATGAGGACGGTACTTTCCGTCCAGCTGGGGAAATTACACGTGCAGAGATGGCAGCGATGATTGCGGGTGCTTTGGGCAAATATAGCGAAGCGAATGCCACAGCAACTAGCTTCGCAGACGACAAGGACATTCCAGCGTGGGCAAAAGCTGCGGTTGCTTATGTAAAGCAAGCAAGCATCATGAAGGGAAAAGGCGACAACCAATTTGCCCCTGGGGACTATGCAACAAGAGCAGAGGCCGTAACGGTTCTGCTGAACATGCTGGCTCAAAAGAGCAAGTAAAGTAAAAATCGTCAACCCAAACTGATTTTAGATGCAATAACAAGGGTTATCCTTAAAGCGGTAAAATTAACTGCTTAGGGGATAGCCCTTGCCTTATTTCAAAGAGTGACAGCATCTTTTCAATCGCCTATCCATGGTTCCTGATCACAGCGCATACGGACGAAGAAATCGATGCAATGCTGACAGCGGTAAACGAATGGGTTTCGGAAGATAACGTTTCGGCATTCTTATATGGATAACATCATTATGGTACTTGCTCTTACATGAGATTCAAAAGTTAAGTCTATATGACCTGGTTTAAATGCTTATATTAATAATTTTCCCCGCGATAATAGCGCTTCAGTTTTTCTTCCAAATGAACGAGCTGCGCTTCCTTCTCCTCAATATCTTTCAGCAGCTTTTGCTTTTGATCTTCAATCAGTTTGATTCTCTCCGGCAGGGTTGAGGTTCCTTCGTTCACCTTATCATAATACTTTTTGATGTCCTCCACACTCATCCCGGTTTCGCGAAGACATTTGATAAAAACCAGCCAGTTCAGATCATCATCTTTATAAAGACGGTTATTCTGTTCGCTTCGGGCAGCAGGTTTCAACAGTCCCTTTCTTTCGTAAAAGCGGATCGCTCCAATATTGATCCCGACTTCCTTCGCTACTTCTCCAATCGTTAACATTCTAACCCTCTTTTATAAAAAATTAATTGTTGACCTACACTAAGTGTAGCATAGTAACTTATAGATTGTTAAAGAAAAATTAAATTAGGGAAAGTAGGTTTCGCATGAAAAAGACCGCCTTTGTAACCGGAGCAAATAAAGGAATCGGAATTGAAATCGTTAAGCAGTTAGGTGAAGCAGGCTGGAAAGTCATCCTTGGTTCACGGAGTGCCGATCGGGGTAAAGCAGCCGTTTCCGAGTTAGCTTCCAAGGGGTTAGACGTAGAATTTATACAAATCGACATGGGTGACTTGAAAACCATCGAACAGGCAGCCGTTACGATCAACAAGAATTATCCGGACTTGAAGCTTCTGATCAATAATGCTGGTATGCCTGGCGCTTTCTCCCGTTCTTTTACGGATACCAAAGAGGAAGATCTGCGGAATGCCTTCGAAGTTAACTTTTTCGGGACCTTCCGTTTGAATCAGCGCTTGTTCCCGTTATTCAAAAATAACGAAGGCACAATCATCAATATATCGACCGACATGGCTTCTCTGGACCATATGCAAAATGCTGAATTTACTTTAAACGCATTCGATTATAACTCCTCTAAAACGGCTAACAATGCCATGACTCTTTCAATGGCTTATGAAGTCAAAAACAGCAGCGCTCAAGTATTCGCGGTAACGCCTGGATTCACCTCAACAGATCTTAACGGTAATGCCGCAGGCGGTAAATCGAAGGAAGCCGCCGCTGCGATTATAGTGGGTTATGCGACAGATGGCAAACGTCATAACGGTGAATTTTTGGATGAGAAGGGCGTTTACGCCTGGTAACCCGCAACTGCTGAAAGCAAAAACTCTTACCGCCCATTTCGCGGACAAGAGTTTTTTGCGTACAAGATTCTAGTAAAATAAATTAAGTATATCGGTGGTCGGGGCAACCTACTATTAAACTAAACCTTCCTGTTAAGGTTAAGAAATAGCCTTTTTCAATAAAGAAGCGCCTCGGTATGATGGGTTTGTCCAATACATCATCAAGGAGGCGCTCTTACTATGAAGTTTAAGAAATCAGACGCACAAAATCAACGGATTGAACGAATGATCACCTCGCATCTCGTCGTAGGGATCGACATAGCCAAAGAAACGCATGTAGCACAAGCTAAACGTCAGCTCAATAAAACAGCGGCAGTATCGGAGTTAGAAACGGAACTATTGAAAAAAGTATGTAAGACACCTCAACTTTTGCCTATACAAAATATATGTGAATTAAATGATTCAAAGGAGTACTTAATGTCTGACCTATTAATAAGGGTGCTTCGATTCCCTTCATAAATCGAGTATTTTACCTTTCACACTTATTATGAAGCCCAAATTACTTCCTATAAAGTAATCAAATTTTGTTTATGGCTTTTTTCACTTATTTCACAGTACCCTTTAGCTTAAACTTCTTAATCGGATTACAACTACGTATTTCAATAACCCTAATTTAATTTTCACTTTTTTGATTACGATTATATTTTTCTTCATGTTGTATTTTATTAACAGGAAGCATTCTCTAGAGGCGGTGACGAGTTTGTTCTTTTCTAGACTGGGATTAAATTTCTCAGATTGAAACAAACTGCGCTATCAAAGGAAATAGAAGGAAATGAATCCTCGTATCTAGAAGACATAAAGACTGTGCGCATGACGCGGCAGACTGTATGGAGGGGGATAAGCTTGATGCAAAAGCAAGGCAGAATTGCGTTTCTGTGGATGAATTACTTTTTGTTAGGGATAAGCGTTTTGTTTTATATTGTTCTCCTGCGGGCACCGAGCGCCTTTTTGGAAGGAGCTGCTGCCGGAATGATTGTGTATGGTGGATGTTACGGGTTGATCCGTATCAGGTGGCAGTGGGTTGTCAGAGGGGCGCTGCTTGCAGTATTCTTTTCCATATTTGCTTTTGCATTGTACACAGTATGGTATGTGCTACAGAAGCTTTAGTATCTGCATAACGGTAAAGCTTCATCACTCCTTGTAAAAGCCCTCTTCAGTATGCAAGAACGTAAGAGGGCTTTGGTGGCTCTTTCTAATTTATAAAAATGAATGGATTAGCAGGTTCATTACGCTAGCGGGAAACGTTAGTCCAATGATAACAGTGGCCGTTTAAGACTTATTTATCGAGTCTTGGTCTTCCGCTGTTTATATTAATACTTCAGTCTAAAACTTATTTTTCAAAAGCTGACGATTCTTCAATTCAAAACCCCCGTTAAATCAACAACTCCAGTCTACAACTTTATTTTCTTCCTACACGTTACACATTATTATTAAAAGCGGGGAATCGGATGATTATAAAAGAATGCGCGTTAGCTGAAATTCAGCATCTCGTTAAAGAGTATCTGGCAGGCTTATCATCGCCCTTCGATTCCTTTCTGGAGGAGTATATACTCTCATCGACCTTTTATTCGATACAAGATGACTCGAATGATGTCGGTTATATGGCTGTATATAACAAAGAAAGGCTCACCCAGTTTTATATCCGCAGCGCTTATCAGATGCACGCACAATCCTTATTCGTTGAGGCGCTGGAACGTCATGCGATCCGATTTATGTTCGTTCCAACCAGCGACGAATTATTGATTAGCTTGGCTGTAGATCTGGATATGGCCATAAACAAACAAGCGTATTTTTTTCAGGATAGTTTAGTTAGCATTGCAGCTGAATTGGGAGATGGCGATGTATTTCGTCTTGCTGAGCAAGGCGATCTTGAGCAGATACAAGCGGTATGCGGGGATTTTCTCGACGAGTATGACCAATGGATTGCAAGAGGAGAGCTGTTTGTTTATTACAGAAAAGTTGACCTGCTTGGCATCGGACTGATTGGAAAGTCAAAAATGTTCGATGGACTAGCGAGTATCGGCATGTTTACTCATGAAAGCTGCAGGATGCAAGGGATAGGAAGAGCTATTATCATACAATTACGAAACTGGTGCAGCCATAACGGCATCACACCTATAAGTGGCTGCTGGTATTATAATGAAGCCTCTAAACGAACGTTGGAAAGCGGAGGAATGGTTACGAGAACGAGATTATTGAATTTCGAGATAACAAAGTCGTAAAGCTTTTCCTTTCATCAGGTAGGACATGTAACCGATAAAAGTGCAGCGGAGCATATCAATACGCTTGCAGCGTCAATAGAGTGTCGTAAATTTTTGAATTTTTAAGAGCAGTCTGGATCATTTCCAGACTGTTTTTTTATATTCGTTGACAGAAATATTTGTGTTAGTGTACTATTTATCTAGTACAGTGAAAAGGGATTGAATTAGCAATTACCAAGTCGATGAAGAAGGCGTACGGCAGAGGATTGTCCCATTCATATATATTATAATAGGAGGAACAAACATGATTGCAAACAAAAAAACGGCAGAAACGAATGGGGTCTCGCTGATTCGTCTTTATTTGCTGAGAGCGCTGTACCTTCTCGTCATCGTTGGGCTCGGTATTGTGCAATGGCCGGTAGTCATCGACCATATCGTTCATCAGGAAAAATCATGGGAGTTAATGGAGGGAGTGGTCGCCTGCATGCTGACTTCCTTTTCGGTATTATCAATCCTGGGGCTGCGTTATCCGCTGCGGATGCTGCCGTTGCTTTTTTGGGAATTGGGATGGAAGTCGATTTGGCTGCTCGTCGTTGCGTTCCCGCAATGGACAACAGGTACAATGAATGACTCAACATGGGAGACGGCTTCAGCCTGTTTGTTGGTCGTGATCTTTCCTTTCTTTATTCCATGGCGCTATGTGTTTGCAAATTACGTAAAGAAACGCGGGGATCGCTGGCGCTAACGTGGAGGAAAGTTACAGTATTAGAGCGTGGATTAGTCTCGCTGATACAGGTATGGAAAGGGTACACTCCTACACATGCATCATGAAGATACCAAAAAAAGCGATTATGGCTGCGGCGCTCTGCCGGAGTCTATAATCGCTTTTTTGTTCTTTCCCCCATTTTCGTAATCGACTCTATGTCTTGATCGGTTAATTGATCTAGAAAATGCATGCGTATTGCGGTTGAGACGATGGGATGGGCCTTATCCACAGTTGCTAATCGTGCAAAGTATGATTCGTATTGAAACTCTTCCTTCGGATTAGTAGTGAAGATATCGATATTATTCTGAATCGACATCCTCAATAAGGTTCAATGCTATTAGCGAAAAAAGTTCAAATAGAAGAGAGCGAAGGGATATAATCCAGTCGCTCTCTTCTTTTCGGAGGAATAATCTTCTTGTCACTATAGCTTATTTCGATTCTATTCGACTGTAACAACGCAATGAGCTTGCTTAGCATGCCGACCAGGATAGCCTAACCTCGGCGTACCATCCTCATTCCAATCCATACGCTGGATTCGTGCATGCCGGTTTGGATCATAGAGCGGCTCTCCTTCGACATCCTTATAAGAGCGCGCATGATAGACGAGAATATCTGATTCGCCTGCTTCATCGCGCGTAAAGCTATTATGGCCTGGGCCGTACTCACAAGCTGCCGGATGGCTGCGGAATATGGGCTCCGGAGATTTGGTCCAGGATGCAGGGTCCAGCAGATCGCTGGATACCGATGCTGTCAATAAGCCCATACAGTAACGATCATCGGTCGCGCTTGCCGAATAGGTCATGAATACGCGGCCGTTCCGTACAAGCACGGCGGGCCCTTCATTTACTTTATGGCCGTGCTGTTCCCATTCCAGCGTAGGGGAAGCGATACGAACCTGCTCGCCTTCAATCGTCCATGGATTGCTCATGCGTGCGATATAAAGGTTGGATACCTCGTCGACCTGCGCCCATGCCAAGTAGCGAATGCCGTTCAATTCAAAGGTGGTGGCGTCGAGCGTGAAGCTTTCAAAATTCATAATAATTTTCCCTTTTTCCAGCAATTCTCCTGTACAGGGATTATCGGTCCCGCATTCCAGTACATACTGGCGTATCGCCCATTTATCTTCCGCTGTTCCGGCTGCAAAGTAGATATACCATTTTCCATCTATAAAATGCAGCTCCGGTGCCCAAATATGATTGCCCATTTCGCCGGCAGCATGCTTGGTCCAAATGACCGTTTCCTCTGCTGCAGCCAGTCCTGTAAGCGTTTTCGATCTACGCAGCACAATCCGGTCATATTCTGGCACGGAGCCTGTGAAATAGTAATATCCATCTGTATGCTTGATGATATAAGGATCGGCGCGGTTCAGAATAAGCGGGTTAGGAAATTCGCCTCCGGCCATTACTCCCCGCACGATGAATGTCCCTGGCTTTCCATACTGCTCTGCCTGGATGGGTTCCCAGTCAACGGCTGCATGGCCTCCATCTCCGGAATCGATAGCTGCGGGAAGATCAGGATGATTGCCTATCGCAGTGGACAGGTGTAGTTCTACAGTTGAGGCGGTGGACAAGCTGCTTCATCTCCCTTTTTGCATACATGTCATGCCGCGTGAAGCGGCTTCGCTTTATTATAAAATAAGCGAGAGCATCCGCCAACAGAATCAAGGTTTAGGGCAGGAACAACCAACGGCTTTATCTATTTTTAATTAAATATTTTAGAAATGATAAATTCAGCAACAGGGTGTACAGCGAAGCCAAAGCTCTTTCCATGAAGCTAAGAATGACAGGGAAAGTTTAATAATGCCTTACTACTTACTAGGTTACAAATATTGTAAGCTATTAGTGATTCATGTATGTACAGCTTTTCCAATTCGAATATGGCGAGGTGATGATGGGATTATCTTATTGTCTGGTTGCTAAGCAAGCTAATAGTATGAATTTGAAAATGGTATGCCGGGATGCAACCCTAATTCATGTAATGGGAGGCAATACTTATGAGAAAAAAGCTATTAAGTCTGTTCTTATCAGGAACCATGCTGCTGTCCGTCTTCGTTGGATTCACGTCCTCTTCTGTAGCAGCTGATACCGTTACCCAGTCTGGAAATCCCATATTCACTAGTATTTTCACAGCCGATCCTTCTGCTCATGTTTGGAATGACGGACGTATTTACGTGTACGCTTCACATGATATATTTCCTTCCAGGGGCAGCGATTTGATGGATAAATATCATGTCTTCTCGTCTGATAATATGGTGGACTGGGTGGATGAGGGAGAGATCCTGCGTGCTGATGATGTTCCGTGGGGGCGGCCGGAGGGCGGATTTATGTGGGCGCCTGACGCCGCGTACAAGGACGGAACCTATTACTTCTATTTCCCTCATCCCAGTGATACCAATTGGAATAATTCCTGGAAAATCGGGGTAGCAACCAGTGATAAGCCTGCCGCGGATTTTTCTGTCCAAGGTTATATAGGGGGGCTTCCCGGCAGCAATTTAATTGATCCTAATGTGTTCCGCGATGACAATGGAGACTATTACCTTTATGCTGGCGGCGGAGGAAGCAGCTATGGGATGAAGCTGGCTGACGATATGGTTTCGATAGACGGACCAATCAAGCAGTTCACCGAGCTGGAGGACTTCCATGAGGCCACATGGGTTTTTAAACGAGGAAGCGTGTATTACTTGACGTATTCCGATAATAATTCAGGCGGAAACCGAATGCGGTATGCCACCAGCAATAGCCCGCTCGGACCGTGGGTAAACCGCGGCATCATTTTGGATCCGGTATTGAATAGCGAAACGTCGCATGGGTCCGTTGTGGAGTATAAGGGCAACTGGTATATGTTCTATCATAATGGAAAAATCTCTTCCAACGGTACGCTTCGGTCCGTGGCTGTAGATCGGTTATACTTTAATCCGGACGGAACGATTCAAAAGGTTATACAAACATCTACAGGAGTCCCGGCAGTTGGGCCTCGTTCCCATGCTACGGAAATAAAGTATGACGATCTGATTAACGAGAGCTTTGATGCATATACCCAAAAAACGGAATATACAATGAATGATAGTCATGTATCTATTGGTGGAGGAGCGACTCGGTCGGGCGGGATTGTTGAAAATATGCATACGCAAGGTTCCTACATCGAGCTGAATGGCATCAATGGCGGTACAGGCGGAAAGGCTCTGCTTACCGTGCTTTACGCTTCAGGCGACAGCGGATCTGCCTTTAAGGTGGACGCTAGCGGTGATCCGGCAGGAGACGGTTATTTTCTTTCCCTTCCCGGCACGGGAGGCTGGGGCAGCTATACCGGCCGAACTAATCGTCTGATTGATTTGAATGCGGGCACGAATAACATGATCAGGCTCAGCGGCGGTATGGGAGGAGCCAACATATCTAGCGTCATCGTATCCTTGATCCCGGAAGCTGCTCAGGAAACGGAGTATGCAGTGAATGGGAATCATGTGTCCTTCGGGGGAGGGGCGACTCGATCGGGCGAAAGCATTGAAAATATGCATATCCCAGGCTCCTATTTTGAAGTTTCAGGAGTCAACGGCGGCGCAGGCGGCCAGGCGCTTCTTACTGTTCTCTACGCTTCTGCGGAAACCGCGGCAACCTTTACGGTGAACGCGAGCGGTGATCTCACTGGAAACGGTTATTCCCTTTCAATGCCTGGCACAGGAGGCTGGGGCACTTACACGGGTCGAGTCAGCCGTTTAATCGATTTGAACCCAGGTACGAATAATGTCATTCGAATGAATGGCGGTATGGGCGGAGCCAACGTAACCCGACTCATCGTCTCGCTGATCCCGTAATGCTGAGTGGCGAACACAGGGCAGTTTAATTGCATAGGCGGACGCGTAGAACGGATGAAGCCATAAATGAAGATTTGATCATATGGATGTCATTTGAGGGAGTGCTTTTCGTTAGGAAGAAGAGCACCCTTCCTTATTGGCAACTGAAACAGGCCGGCTCCGATTGTATAGGGGCCGGCCTTTGCTTCTTGGAACCGCAGCGCTGGTGCAACACGGATACGGGCGAATTGTATAATAAATGTATATACTTAGAAATTTTAGTGCTATGATTTATTTTAGAAAAAGATGGTCTTTGTGTAAGAAGAGGGAGATCGTCGTGTCTTCTTCCTATTATATAGGGGGGAATCTATGAAGAAGATATGGGTATGGAATGTGAGTGTTCGAGCTGTGGAACGGGAAGAGATCCGCTTTGCTCCAAACACCGATTGGCAGATGCAGGCACGGGGCTATCGGATATATTTTAATACGGATCGGCCAATAGAGTTGATTGCTCATGACCAGATTTTGCTAACCGTAGGTGAATGGGGAAATTCCAGTTGGACTGCATTTATCGGAACGGTGGTCGAATGCGGCTCTGATTGCATCCTGCTGTATACGAGTAGCCAGTACGAGCTGCAACTAATGGATATAAGACAGCTTGAACGCCTGTTTTCGCCGCTCATTTCCATTGATGGAGCACATAATATGATCGATAAATGCGGTTATATCCCCCCGTTTCATTACGATGAAATGACTAGGGTCTTTATGGAAGCGGGAAAGCAGAATGACAAACAGAAGAATCTGTCTGTGACGGTCAGACATACCTCGGCAGGTGGGCTGGAACAGGACATTGATTTTTATTTCGAGCATATCGAAGAGGAGAGCCTCTCGCCCGTGGAGGATAGCAATATTTGCTTGCAGCTGGGTTTCGCATATGAAGGCAAACGAATCCGTGTTAAGCTGGATGCCGTGTCCGGATTCTCAGCGTCGTTTTTGTGCAGCGAAATATCGGTTCAATTACAATAGCATCTGTAGTCATGATGAATGATGGAGTGAAATAATTTGGATATTAAGAAAGGGGGTTGAATCGTGGACGTTCGATTAGAAGGTATAACGGTGCTAGCTAACGATGTATCTGCATTAGCCGTATTTTATCGAGATGTCATCGGCTTTAAAGCAGTAGTTGAAGAGGAGCATTATGTGGAATTTGATAACAAGGGAGTTCGTATCGCAATATGCTCCAGACCATTGATGGCCGACAATACAAATAAGCATTTTTCCTTCATTGAGGATCGCAAAGGGCAGGCTTTCGAGCTGAACTTTGAATGTCATTCTCCAGAAGCTGTCTATGAGCTATTTGAGCAATTGGTAGCGAAGGGCGCTACTGCTATTACTGAACCAGTGAGTAAAGCATGGGGACATACAACCGGATTTTTCGCTGATCCCGAGGGCAATATCCACTCCCTCTTTGCGGTTAATCCGACGGAATAAGCGAGGTTACAATCTTTCCACATCTAATAGGGTTCTTTCAAAAGCGCCTAATCGTTCTTTACCGGACGAGTAGGCGCTTTTTTGCTGCGACCAGCTTATGAATAAAGGCCGAGCATAGCCGAAAATGCAAGCTAAATCGGTTAATCACCCTATGCAGGCAATAAAGCATGATAAAGTTGAAGAGCTAGTGAGAGAAAATATGTTTGGCTTCGTTATATAAAGTATGAATGATTTTACAAATAAGGAGGGGTGTCGTTGAGGACTAATGAAAGCAACTTCATTCATCGCTTGAAAAAGCAAAAAGAAGACGCATTGGATTATATTGTGGATACCTATTTGCCCTTAATAAAGGGAGTGACTTATAAGGTTCTCGCTCCTCTTGAGGACAGTGGATTACTAGAGGAATGTATGAACGATATTTTACTATCCATATGGAATAATTCAGACAAATTCAACGGAGATTCCTCTGATTTCAAAAAGTGGGTTTGTGCGATCGCGAAATATAAATCTATCGATTACTACAGAAGAACGAGTAAAAAAGTAGAATTCACCGCAGCGTTCATAGATCTGAATCATGAGAAATCGGCTGAAGATGAGCTAATCATGATGGAGAATAAAACGGAGCTTATGAAATTAATCGATCTCTTAGAGCCTGTGGATCGCGATATCTTTATGATGAGGTTCTTCCAAGGGAGCAGAACGGAGGATATTTCAGCAAAGCTGGGATTGACCTGTGCATCGGTAGATAACCGAATTTATAGAGGAAAAAAGAAACTGAATAACATGATGTTGCAATTGAATTGGAAAGGTCGTGGACTATGAAGGATATATACGCCTATTTAAATGAAATAGATATAGATGAGAATGAATTTGCTGAAATGGAAGTAAGTGAGCTGGAAAGAGCGAAGATGAAACAAACTTTAAGAGGCATGATAAAGAAAAAGACGAAGAAGGCAAGGTGTTGGCAAGTGAATACGGCAGTTGCCGTTATTCTAATCGGGTGCTCATTAACAACGTTAGCCTTAACCTCTCCCGCGTATGCTAGTCGGATTCCGGTGATAGGCGATATATTCAAATTTTTGGATGGTGGGAGAACAGGCAGCCTATTTGATGAATATAAGAGCTATTCGAGCGTCATAAATATGGCAGAGGAAAACAAAGGCATTACAATAACGATAAATGATGCCGTGTTTGACGGAGAAACGGTGTCCATCGCATACTCGTTAGAAAGTGATCAGGATTTAGGCGATTCTCCTTATTTGTTTGGCATTTTAGATATAAAGGGGTCAAGCGGTTCAGGGGGGAGTAATCAAATTTCTAAAGTCGATGCCAATCATTATGTGGGCTTAATTACTGCAACTGGCTATAATCGTAAAGAAAAAGATTCGGTTAAGCTCAAGTGGAACATAGAAAGCATAACGAATCACGAAAGCGAAGCAGTCATTAAAGGAAGCTGGAGCTTTGCATTTGGGTTAACGGCAACGGATAACCATACGCAATGGATTGATCGTCGTGCAGAACAAGACGGAGTTATTGCGCATATAGGGAAAATAGCTTTTACGCCTATGTCTTTTATCGTATATTACGATCAAGCCGTTACGGAGAATGTGAGAAGCAAATGGGATGGAGCCGATGTGGATATAGAGGTTAGAGACGACTTAGGCAATCGTTACGCTGGTAAAGGCAATGGAGGATATGGTGATGCTGAGGGCTTAAATATGAGCTGGAGCAAAACGTTCGAAGAGCTGGATCAGTATGCGACGAAGCTAATTATTACGCCTAAGATTAGATTGTATGCATTCACTTCCGAAAATCATGGTCCAGCAGATAGCGTGAATGATAAATCAAAATCCGGAAAAGGTGAAGAACAATTTGTATTAGAAGATATCATTATTGATTTAAAGTAGTGAAGCTAAAACAAGCAGGACTATATTTATCGCCATACTTTGACCATGTTCAGAAGCCTTCTGCTCAGACATAATACAAATAACCAGTTTAGAATGTAGCGGTGTAACTGTCTTTGAGGAGGAGTTGGCATGTTCACTAAAACGGTGACACTGCAGCCTTATGCTGATATTTCTGCATATACGGAGGGTTTCGAGATCGTCTCCGCACAAATTGGCTCGGATGGCTGCATGTATGTTCTGCTGATTAACCAGATCCCCGTGCGGGAACGAGGCATGTTCGTCCCAACAACGCTTAAGAAATCCTACACCTACAAGGTATTGTACTTAGACGATCAAGATATCGAGGAGGTAGTCATTGCGAACCAGCATTTCAATTATCATTATGTCCAGCCGCTTCATCGGCAGCTGCTGCTAGTCGGAGCACGCTGTTCTTATTATGGCGCAGGCAACTATGATCTGAATGCCAAAGTGTGTGACTATAAAGGAAATACGATTCGAGTGTTTATGCTTGGAGATGGAATCCAAAGCGTGCAGGTAACCGAACAAGGGACCATATGGACCAGTTACTTTGACGAAGGTGTGTTCGGAAACAACGGATGGGATAAACCGATCGGCGCGCAAGGCCTTTTGGCTTGGGATGAGCATGGCAACAAACGTTATGAGGATCAAGTGTCGGAAATTGCCGATTGTTATGCGCTCAATGCAGTGAAGGATGAGGAGGTCTGGTTTTATTATTATACGGACTTTTTGCTCGGCTGCATTTCAGGCGGACTTGGGCAGCCCAAGGTCTCATTCATGAATCCAGAAATTTCGGGATCGTCGGGATTTTGTACGGATGGTTATCATTTTTTGTTCGATGGCGGTTATGGGAAGAGCGGAACCTACGTGCTCAAGAAAATTGAAAGGCCAGGGAGATTGTCTACGGGACATAATATCCGTTTTCTGAATGAAAGGGCCGTGCCGCTTGTTCCGCTGACACAGGATTTTCGAGAAAATCGCGTGCTGTTTAGTGAAGGCCATTCATTGTATCTAGTGTCGGTTGAAGAACTAGTCTAACTTTGTCTTCCTATATGCATTGACTATCCTGGTTTATAGTTATAAACTCAGCGTGTGGGTTTACAGTTGTAAACCGGATAGGAGAGGTTATGATGAGCAACTTGAAGCTATGCGAAAGTGATTATCGCTTTATGCTTGTCGTGTGGGAGAGCGAGCCGGTGGCATCGGGAAGGCTGGTAACCCTTTGCTCAGAAAAGCTTGGCTGGAAGAAGCCGACCACTTATACCGTGCTTCGGAAAATGTGTGAAAAAGGATTGCTTAAAAATGAGGCTACCATTGTAAGCTCCGTGATTCCAAAGGAGCAAATACAAGCTTACGAAAGCGAGCATTTTATTGAACGGACCTTCGAGGGCTCGCTGCCTCAGTTTCTCGTAGCCTTTTTTGGCAACAAAGCCCTCTCCAATAAGGAAGCTAATGAGCTAAAGCGCCTAATTGACGAGCATAAGGAGGGGTGAGTATGGAAACGTTGTTTCTCAAAATACTCAATATGTCCGTCACTGCCACTTATGTGATCGTCTTCGTGTTTCTCATGCGGTTACTGCTGAAACGGGCGCCGAAGAAGTATTCCTATTTGTTGTGGGCAATTGTTCTGTTTCGCTTAGTCTGTCCGGTGTCGATTTCATCGGAGTTCAGCCTCTTTAATGCAGCCCCTTTTGATATGACCACAGCGCAAAAGAACGGCGAGGCGGCGGCGCTTAGCTATGTCCCTGCAGATATCGGCGATATGGATAAACCGAAGATGACAGTGGGCATACCGACCATAAACGCCATCATAAGCGAAAGTCTGCCCCCAGCTGCCCCGGTCGAAAGCGTACATCCTGTGCAAATAGCAATACAGCTCGGCACAATCGTGTGGAGTGCAGGCACCGCGGCATTGCTTATTTATGCGATAGTATCCTACTTCCGCTTGAAACGCCGCATGGCAACGGCAGTTCGTCTGGATAAACATATATTCGAGTCCGACAACATTCGGTCTCCATTTATTCTTGGTTTTATCAAGCCGCGAATTTATATCCCCTTTGGGCTCCGGGAGCAGGAACGGCTCTATATTCTGAAGCATGAGGCCTATCATTTAAGAAGGAAAGACCACCTAGTCAAGCCGCTTGCCTTTGCCGTTCTTGCCGTCCATTGGTTTAATCCGCTTGCTTGGCTTGCCTTCGTATTTATGGCCAAAGACATGGAGATGAGCTGTGATGAAAAGGTGCTGTCGGAGGCCGGCTCTGGTATCGCAAAGGAATATTGTACGTCTTTGCTCGCTTTTGCCGCTAATCGCCGCTTTCCGACTGCAAGTCCGCTGGCCTTCGGAGAGACGGTGGTTCGGGAGCGTGTAAAGAATGTACTGCGTTTTAAGACGCCAAAAAAACGAATAATCGCCTTCGCTGCCGCTATATGCATGCTTGCTGTCGCCGTCTGTGCCACAAATCCAGTCGTGAATGGATTATTGAAGAAGACTGGTGAACCGTATGGCAGCTATCGTTTCGAAGAGCAAGTATATATGAATCCGCTGAGTTCATTTTTGGCCTTTGAAGGGTTTAAGGAGTACTACACGCTTACCGAAAATTCGCTTATCGTAACGGACGAAGCGGGTAATCAACAGAAAATCGCGGCAGTCTATGAACGGGAAGCTTTTGACGAGAAGGAGTTCAAGAGCAGCTTTATGATGCCTGGCATAAATGTTCCTGCTATTTCTGGCTATAAGGAGCGCTATCAGTACGTTCTTAACCATTCTGATGCTAATCCAGGTTATCGTATATATATGATGGATGATGAGGTATGGCTGGCGAAAATACACATGGACAAAGTCAATATCTTAAAGAGCGAATATATCTGGAGTATTTATAACATTTCGAAGCTTGACGAGAAAATACCCGAAACTGCTGCCATTGCGGGGACGGAGGACGGCGTCGATGCCTTTCTAGCATTGCAAAAGGAATCCGAATTTGGTTACGACAATGACAAGTGCTATAATATCACACCGGCATCAATTATAGAAAACTCTGATTATCGAATTTTCAAGTATGCTCAATCCGCGGCATCCTTTTTGCTGTTTGAAGGAGAGGTGTACCCGCTTGGTGAGTGGCTCGGCGGGCATGGGGTTACGAGCATGGCTCTAGCCGATCTGGATAGTGACGGGGAATCGGAATTGTATGTTACTTATTCATGGGGCTCCGGGCTCCACCGCTCCCATGTCGGATATTTCAACCCGACTGCTAAAGAAGTGGTTACCTTGCCATACACGAATATGAATGAGGATATGACCCTCGTGGACAATCACGACGGCAGCTTGTCACTTTACGCAGCAGCCATCTCAAACATGGAAGATTTTACTCATTTCAATACGAAGGGAACCGATTTTATTTCGGATATTGTTTATGCGGATGGGCAGATCTTATTAAACGCTGCAGTTAATGAGTGAAAGTTTCTGCCTTAGGAACAATAGCGAATAGCGACTAGGATATCATGTTTGGTTTTATAATAAAGACGCTAGCTTCTTTTCAGACTGTGTAGGTCTTACTACCGCTGCATATTATCGAAACGAAACAAACAAAAGGACTGGAGCCCTCGAAGGAGGGATTCCAGTCCTATTTCGATCATGCTTGGGACGGGGGGTGAGCTCAAAGCCTATGGATGTCGCTGTCTGGATATGGCGGATTGTTACAGCACGCTGCAGCCTCCTTAGGGGAATAGCCGAAGGGTAACGCGCTTATTCACAAAGTATTCACCTTCTCAAACAGACATTGTGATTTTAATCACAATGTCTGTTTGAGTTTCGTTTTATAATGAAGACATCAAATACAACAAGTATTAGCAGCTAGAAACTAAACGAGGATGGTGAATCCGATGAATAGGTTACGATCTCAAATTTCGGTGAAATTGCAGTTAATCCAACAACGGTGAGTCAATTTTAATAGCTATAGCAATCAAATCTAAAAATGAAAAATGGGAGTGAGTATCATGCTAAAATTTTGGAGAGAGCATAAAATCGCTGGTATACTAGTCACTATTATCCGTTTTGTAGCGGGGTATGCGTGGTTAACCGCTGGATGGCATAAGCTTACAGGAGCAAAGCCTTTCGACGCAACAGGTTTCCTCCAAGCAGCCGTTAACAACCCGGTGCTCGATAAAGCCACAGGCGAGGCGGTTTACCCAACGTATACGGCTTTTCTAGAACATTTTGCACTGCCGAACATTAAGATCATTAACCATGCCATTCCACTGGGGGAATTTCTTGTAGGACTTGGACTTATCCTTGGTACACTAACAGTCACTGCCGCTTTCTTTGGAGCTTTAATGAACTTCATGTTCATGTTCGCCGGTACTGTAAGCACTAACCCTTGGCTTCTGTTGCTTGGAATGGTCGTCATCTTTGCCGGTGCTAACGCAGGACGCTTCGGACTAGACCGCTTTGTCCTTCCGCTAATACACAAAGGACTGGATCGACTCCTGCACCGCAAGCCGAAAGATATGACAACAGGTGCGGGACTGATAGTGAAATAAACCTAGCAGGTGCATCAAGTCAAGGTTAGACGGTAACATAGCTCGCCGTAAGCAGGACTTTCGTGAAATGCTAGGGGATACGCAGTTATATGTAACAGAATTGCTCATCCTTGCTCAAGGTAATGCTTCAAAGGTCGGAACCCCTTTATAAGGAGTTCCGACCTTTTGATTACATAGTTATTTTACCCTTCCTATAAGCACCTATTTGTGCTTACAGCCCTTCGTCGGCCCTTATGCACATGCCGTGGTCGGTGAATGAGCATATGCCCTGTCTGCTCTGTAAGAACGCATGCGTTCTTACAGACGCTCAGTTGGGTTACTTTTGACGCTGTAAGCACCTATTTGCGCTTACAATCACTCTTTGGGGCTTGTGCACACGTCTGTCTGCTCTGTAAGAACACATGCGTTCTTACAGAAGCTCAACTTAGTTACTTTTGATGCTGTAAGCACCTATTTGTGCTTATAGCCATTCATTGGCGAATGAGTAATGCCCTGACTGCTCTGTAAGAACGCATGCGTTCTTACAAACGCTCAGTTTGGTTACTTTTGACGTTGTAAGCACCTATGTGTGCTTATAGGCATTCGTCGGTGCTTGTGCACACGCCTATATGCTTTGTAAGAACGCATGCGTTCTTACAGACGCTCAACTTGGTTACTTTTGACGCTGTAAGCACCTATGTGTGCTTACAGCCATTCGTCGGTGCTTGAGCACACGCCTGTCTGCTCTGTAAGAACATATGCGTTCTTACAGACGCTCAGTTTGGTTACTTTTGACGCTGTAAGCACATATTTGTGCTTACAGCCATTCGTCTGCACTTGTGTACATGCCATGGTTGGCGAATGAGCATTTGTTCTGTCTGCTCTGTAAGAACGCATGCGTTCTTACAGACGCTCCGCTTGGTCACTATTATGGCTGTAAGCACCTATGTGTGCTTACAGCCATTCGTCGGTGCTTGTGCACACGCCTATATGCTTTGTAAGAACGCATGCGTTCTTACAGTCGCTCCGCTTAGTTACTTTTGACGCTGTAAGCACCTATACGTGCTTACAGCCATTCGTCGGCGCTTGTGCACACGCCTATCTGCTCTGTAAGAACGTATGCGTTCTTACAGTCGCTCCGCTTGGTTACTTTTGACGCTGTAAGCACCTATGCGTGCTTACAGCCATTCGTCGGCCCTTGTGCACATGCCATCGTCGGTGCTTGTGCACACGCCTTGCTGCTTTGTAAGAACGCATGCGTTCGTACAGACGCAGGAGGTTTAAAATCAACATGCCCCAAAGCTAAAAAAAGCCTGCCTGATGAAGCAATGGGTTAATAAACGTTATAGGCCGAGGTGAAGCAGGGGAAAGGGCTTTCCCGAACCGTCCAGCTCCGATCTTCCAAGCTGTATAAAACCAAACCGTTTGTAGAATGCGCATGCGCCATCGTTTTGCTCATTCACATCAACAAGGAGAGCGTTTCCTTTTATCCTTTGAGCGTGTTTGATTAAACGACTGCCTATCCCCATGCCGTGGTATTCCGGATCTACGAATAACATTTCGATCTTGGCCCCGTCAAGCCCAATAAATCCTACCGGTTTTTGGTCTTCGGTTCTTTTTACCCAAATCTCAACCTCGTTTAAAGCTCCATTCTGAACCATTTGACGGTAAAATTGGATATCTGAATCCGTCAAAAAGGTGTGGGTTAGACATACGGCCCTATACCAAATATCGACTAATATATCATGCTCACTTTCCTGATAAGGAGTTATCTCATCCAACATGATTATTCCTCCAATCTAAATATTAAGAACCCTGTAATCTAGCTCATGATCAGCTTGAGCTGGCGCAAATACGAGCGCAGCTCCGGGACAGCCTCCAAATGGGCCTTCAACACTCGGATCAGAGTAAGGTTAGGCTGCTCATTCTGCACTTCTTTGCGCAGCAGGGTAACAACCTCTATTAATTCCAGACGAGTGGCATCCGGCAGGGGGAGTGACTGTATCCTTTCCTCCATCGCTGCAAGAAATTCGCCAACCGTTTCCTTCCGGGCTTCCTTATCTTTGTGGCGGGGCGGATCAACGTGGACAATCCATTCACCGATAATCGGCTTAGGTGCCGTCCGCATCAAATCTAGAACGACGGCTTCCATGCGATCGACGATGTAGTCCGCGAGCTCAGGGATCGGCAGCGAGATGACCTTATGCAAAATGCCATTCGTATATTCGTGAAGAATGCCCCGGAAGATCATTACTGCGTCCCATGCCTGCGGTTCGAGCTGCTCACTGAATGCTTCGATCAGCATCTCCTTCTGCCAGGTAAGCAGAGTTAGGTTCGTCTTCTTCTGCGCTTCTACGAACGTCTCATTTTCCTTAATAGGAGACTCACCGAACGCGATCATAAACAAGTAATTCTCTAGAACATAGTATATATAGAAATCGATTTTGCGGCTTAACTTCTCCTTGGCTGACAGGCCAGAAGTCATTCCGGTGCGTTCAAGCTCATTCGCCTGATCAAGCAGCAGCTGATGGCATGCGACGAACGCTGCTGTGAATAAGTCCTCTTTGGAAGCGAAAAATTTGTATATGCTGGCTTTGGCCATCCCGCATGCTTCAGCGATGTCTTGCATGGAGGCGGCACCATAACCCTTATTTCGAAATAAATCCATGGCCGTTTCAAGAATTGCGGCCTTCTTTAAATCTTTCATGTTGACTACCACCCCACCTTATATTGACATGTGTCGCAAGCGAGGTCAACGTTCTGCCGTTGACATTAAAACTCATTAGTTCTATATTGAACTTATTAGTTTTTTTATATGAAAATAAAGGAGGTGTGCCGAGTTGACCCCAAGCGCCAGCTCGGCAACAAGGATGCGCATTGCGGAAGGTTTAGAGATGTTGGACTTAGAGATGAAGCTTGGCGACCGTACGATGGCGATTCATCCAATCATTGCATATGACAATGACTCTTGGACATTAATTGATACGGGGATGCCTGGCTCAGCGAGCATCATTCTTGCCCATGCCAAGCAAGCCGGAATTTCCGACAAACCACTGCAAGCCATTATTTTGACTCATCAGGACATTGACCACATTGGCAGCTTGCCTGAGTTCATCGCGAATATGAGCGCGGCAGCGTTCGAAGTATACGCCCACGAAGACGATAGGGACACGATCGATGGGAAAGCGCCGCTTCTGAAATTCCCCCAAGAGAGCTTGAACGCAGAGCTCGACACGTTGCCAGCAGAACTTCGCGCTCAGTTCGAGAGTATCTTCCTTCATCCGTCCAAGCCGAATGTAACGCGGCTTGTAGAAGACGGAGAGACGCTTCCTATAGGAGGCGGACTAACTGTCATTCACACGCCAGGTCATACGCCGGGTCACTTCAGCCTCTATCATCAGGCAAGCAAGACGCTCATAGCCGGAGATGCTCTAGTTGTCCATAATGGCGAATTGCTGGGTTCCTCACCTTACTCTACGATTAACATGGAACAAGCTATCCGTTCGGTGGAGAAGTTCAAAGCGTTCGATATTGAAACGGTCGTCTGTTATCACGGCGGGCTGCTGAGAGGGGATATGAACAAGCGTATCGCAGAATTAATCGCACAGCTTGCAACCTTGGAATAAGTAACATCGAGCGGAGAGGGTTCGTCTAAAAAGATTTAAATACATCGCCAGATGGGCTTTTGCCTTTGGCGATGTATTTCACATGCTCCTAGTCCAGCAAACGTATGACGACATTGCCTTTTTTGTGGCCAAGCTCGACATATTTATGCGCCTCGGCCATCTGCTCTAGCGGAAAGCAGCGATCAATCACAGTTTTTAGCTGCCCGGCCTCAACGAGCTCTTTGAGAAAAAGGAGATCTTCTGTTCGTGGGGCTGCTGTTCCGCCAATAACCTTCTTATCTGTTGTCATTGAATACCATAATATTTTCAGTTCTGAGCCAGCCATACCCGTATGAAGGTAATTTCCGTGCTTGTTGAGCGAACGCTTGCTTTGTGGAAACGTAGTTTTGCCTACCGTATCAAAAATAATATCGTAGGTCTGTCCGTTATGGCTGAAATCGACTTTGGTGTAATCGATAATCGTATCAGCCCCCAGAGCTTTCACCATATCTATATTGGCAGTGCTGCATACCCCGCTTACTTCCGCCCCAAAGTACTTGGCAAGCTGAACGGCAAACGTGCCAACCGATCCGGATGCGCCAATAATGAGCACTTTCTGTCCGGGCTTAATGTTTGCTCTTTTGAGAAAGAACAATGCCGTTGTTGCCCCAATAGAGAGTGTGGCAGCCTCCTCATAGGTCATATTGACTGGCTTACTTACGATTACACCGTCTTCAGGAAAACATTTGTACTCGGCATGGGCGCCGAAATGAACCCCGAAGGTCGATGCGACAATTGGATCCCCTGCCTTGAACCTTTTCACATGTTTGCCGACTGCTTCCACTTCACCAGCCAGCTCCATGCCGAATATCGGATTTCGGGGTTTCCTCAAACCTAAAGCGATCCGTCCAGGGAGCCAGAATAAGGGGGGGACGGTGAAGCTGCGCATTCTGCAATCCCCAACATTTACGGACGTCGCATGGACTTTGACCAATATTTCATTGTCTTTGGGAAGCGGCTTTTCGAGCTCTTTAAGCTGGAGAACCTCTGGTGACCCGTATTTGGTCGCTGAAACTACCCTCATGATTAGAATCCTCCTTATGAAAGAATCATGCCATATGCCCATCAGGCAACTAACGGCACAGCATTGTATTTATAGCTTTTGCTGTCTTGGATCATCTTGATAAGAGAATACCGATTCCAAAGGCAAGTTGAAGACAATAGCTATTCGAAAAGCTAGCTCAAGAGAAGGGGAGTAATTATCTTTCTCCATCGCTACGATGGTTTGTCGTGTTACCCCCACTTTTTCAGCCAATTGCTGTTGCGTCATTTCATTATGGTTGAATCGTAAGCTCCGAATGTTGTTGCTAATAAGAGATTTGCCCATCTTAGACTCCTTTCCGATAAAGATAAAGCTGTGTGAAAGTGCCAGCTAGCTCTGCTGCAAAGCCGGAGAAGAAAAGAATAATGAACATGGTGGAGGGCTGCATATTCATGACGAGAGATCCCAGCGCGAGAACAAAGCCTAGAAGAAAAACATAATGAGAAGTTTTGGTTGCTTTCAATTCAATTAACTTGTCTAGCTCATCAGAAAATGCGGGATCCTTTTCCTTCGTGGCAATGGTGTTGATGATGCTGAACATAATATGAATGATGATTTTGGCTACGATCGACACTGGAATTAAGATTAAGATAGCACTCCCCCAGAATCGAAAGGTATCTGTTTGGTCTAAGGCCACATCTTGGTACCTTTGCAGCACATACACAAAATAGAGGGTTGTAATCAGTACGGTGCTCATTAAGGATACGATATTCTTTTTTTCTTGATAAGACATATTCATTCCTCCTGTATGATGATCTTTACCTTTAGTAAAGTATTTCAAACATAATGTAATATATAGTATACATTATGTCAATATTTATTTACATATCAGCCCGGAGTCTCCCAGCTGCACTTGAGGATCGGGTAAGGAACAGACCATTCATGTACGACTTGTGAAAGTTTCTTTAATCACCTTAATTAGTAATGCTATTACAAATAATGGGTGGTACCCAAAGCTGCAACTCACGGAAACAAATCGGTTAAAGCCATTGTTTTTCCTTTTCTTGAGGCTTTCTGGACGATTTCTAATTGCTTGCATCGAGCTGCATATCCTCACTGAAATTTACCAGCTTTTAAATAGCATATAACTATCATATAATAGTAGGTAGTTAAGTTTATTAATCATGGTGTTGCACGATGATCAGGATAGGATTGATACAGAAAAGGTTTGTGACTAGGACGTATGAGGCTTGTTGTGCAGCCTGAGCAGGAGCGCCTATATCTTTTCTTCAAATATTAGAGTGTTAGGAAGGTAAAAATGAGCGACAGACAAACCAAAACAGACGTTATCTTAATTGGTGCCGGAATCATGAGTGCGACTTTGGGGTCAATGCTGAAAGAATTAGTACCTGACTGGAAAATTACAGTGTTTGAGAAGCTTGGAAGCGCAGGAGAAGAGAGTTCTAATGAATGGAACAATGCGGGAACGGGACATGCGGCACTATGCGAGCTGAACTACACGTCAGAAAAGCCGGACGGATCTGTGGATATTAGCAAAGCGATCAATGTGAATGAACAGTTCCAGGTTTCCATGCAGTTCTGGTCTTATCTAGTAAACAGCAACCTCATTCGCAATCCGCAGGACTTTATTATGCCATTGCCACATATGAGCCTAGTGCAAGGGGCACAGAACGTAGCGTTTTTAAAAAGACGCTTTGACGCGATGACAAGTAATCCATTGTTTCAAGGGATGGAATTTTCCGATGATCCGAAGAAGCTGAAGGAATGGATTCCGCTTATTATGAATGAGCGAACTTCGAAAGAACCGATAGCGGCAACCAAAATCGACACGGGGACAGATGTCAATTTTGGTGCTTTGACGCGCATGCTGTTCGATCACCTAAAGACTAAAAACGTCGATATTCAATACAAAAAAAGCGTTAATGACATTAAGCGTGCAAGCGACGGCACGTGGGAATTGAAAGTGAAGAATGTCGATAACGGAACCGTAGAACGCCATAATGCCAAGTTTGTTTTTATCGGCGGCGGTGGAGGAAGCTTGCATTTACTGCAGAAATTCGATATTCCTGAAGGAAAGCATATCGGAGGATTCCCAATAAGCGGGCTCTTTATGGTATGTAACAATCCGGATGTCGTTGCCCAGCATCACGCGAAGGTGTACGGTAAAGCTGCGGTAGGCGCTCCGCCGATGTCTGTTCCGCATCTGGACACTAGATTTATCGACAACAAAAAATCTTTGCTATTCGGGCCGTTCGCCGGTTTCTCGCCTAAGTTTCTAAAAACCGGCTCCATGTTCGATTTGATTACTTCTGTAAAGCCTGATAATCTCTTAACGCTGCTTGCGTCAGGCGCCAAAAACGTTCCATTGACAACCTACCTCATCCAGCAAGTCATGTTATCGAAGGAAAAGCGCATGGAAGAGCTGCGAGCGTTCGTCCCGAATGCCAAAAGCGAGGATTGGGACCTATTGGTAGCAGGACAGCGTGTGCAGGTTATCAAAGATACGCCTGCCGGCAAAGGAACGCTTCAATTTGGTACAGAGGTGGTCAGCGCTGCTGATGGCTCCGTAGCTGCTTTGCTTGGCGCTTCGCCAGGCGCTTCTACTGCCGTTCACGTTATGCTTGAGGTCATTAACAAATGCTTCCCGCAGCATGTAAAAGCATGGGAACCGAAATTAAAAGAAATGATTCCTTCTTACGGCCTTTCACTCATGAATAATCCTGAGCTGTTGCATGAGGTTCATTCCTCAACAGCCCAATCACTTGGTCTAAGCAGCGCACCGCAACCCGTTCCACAGGCTTAGTTCTACGTACGTTTTTATCATTAGCGTGCCCGGCAATTTTCGTTCCTATTCACTAAGAGGTGGGTAGATTGCCATTGCGCACAGCGTCTCCATAACGAATAGCGTCCGGAAAAGCGGGCGCTATTTTTTTGCGTTCAATGGAAACAGCTCTATTTGAAGTGTAGACTTAAAACAAAGTTTGATAATTTAGAATAAAGATTGATAATAATCCCTATATTTCAGCCATAAATCGACTGATGGTGCTTCATTAAATTAACGGGCAAGATACTTGAATAAATACGGTATTCTATAATGAAAATCGAATTCGATCAGGAGGAGCATTAAGGGGGCATTGTTTCCAATAATGATTTCTTCTTATGTAAAATGTTATAATTTTAATGAAAAAGCGGAGATAAAAATCTCCGCTTGTTTGAACAGATTCAATTGTTTATTCTTCAGCTGCCGCTTAATGAAGCGTCTTAGGAAAACCTTCACGCCATGAAGCGAACCGCGGACTCCAGCCATTCCGAAGTGCCTTTGCATTAAGCGCTCCACGTTCTCCTCTCACGCTTCCGGGCATTGTCTTGGGTTCAGGAGCGTTAAGGGCTTTCGCATAGACAGGCACCCATTCAGTACCCGCTGCTGGATCGCTATCCACAATGTTATATGTTCCTGTGGGCCATTCCAGTGCCAAAACAGCTGCAACTGCGGCGTCTTCTGTATGCACAAAAGAAGTGACGCCGTCAGTAGCAGGCAAGTTCCCAAGCCGAACTTGCTCTGCGAACAACCCATTCGAATCGTACCAGGTCCTTTCACCGTACAGCACGCCATATCTAAGAATGACATGCTCCAGCATTTCCGCAGCGGCGGTTTCTAGTGCATGAACACCGTTCACGCTTGTGAGTTGCGGTTCAGGAGCATCAAAGTCTAGTGGACAATCCTCCGTTGCCGGCCCTTCTCCGGGCGCATAGGTCATTGTGATGCTTTGCGCGATCATCCGGCGAACGCCAGCGGCAAGCGAAGCATCCACTAAGTTTCTCGTTCCTTCCACGCGAATTCTTGCATTGGCGGATGGATCCAAGGCCTGCAGCGAAGTCAGTTGGTGAATTACCACCTCTGGGGACGTTTCGGCAAGTACTTTGAACAAATTCTTGCGATCATATACATCCGCTTGGACGAATGAAGCCCCATCTTTCTTTAAACTTTCTGCATGCTCCGGGTTGCGTATTAACCCAATCACCTCATGTCCCTTTTGTACTAGCATCGGAATGAGTACCCTCCCGATGACACCACTTGCTCCAGCAACTAAAATCTTCATTCGTTACTGCCTCCTTTATCTATTTTTATTTAAGACAATTCTGCTATAGCATTTGTGACATAAGATGCGACAAGCGCTAAATTAATGTGCTTACGGGAAACGATAGGTGAATACTAAAAGGGCTGCCTGGTGGTCAATGTCATTAAGTTCAGCTTTATCAAACTTTATTTTAAAAACACTTGAACTCCTTAACGAAAAACCAAGGGTTTGTAGCTTTAAAATTATCAGACTTTATTATAAAGCTACATGAAGCTACTAGACAGGAGCACGAGCAAACCTTCTTAACTTCCCATATGCTGAGGAAAGGGGGGGGGATATGATGAGTTATCGCAGCACAACGATTAAGAGTAAATGGGTAAAAACGAAGTGGCTGCTTAAGAATGCAAGTATAAGAAAATACGTTCCTCGAACCTTGCTCTTTAACCGAAGCAATCTAAGTACTCTTCTTTCACAGCATTCAACTGTGTTTTTCAAGCCCACCGGCGGAACAGGCGGCTTTAATATTGTGCGCATTAAAAAACGGGACCATGGCTATCAGGTTCAGCATAACTCGCAAAAAAACCATTGTGCCACAAAGGATTCTCTCTATCACCAATTGCAGAAACGAGCCAAGAATCGCTCTTATCTGCTGCAGAAGGGCATCAAGTTAGCCACTGTGAAGGGCAGACCCTTTGATATTCGTGTCATGGTTCAAAAAACGAATGACGGCATATGGAAGAGCACGGCGCTTTTCACGAAAGTAGGCATGCCGGGCAAAGTGGCGACAAACTACCATCAAGGCGGCGAGCTGGGTTATTTCCGTACAACGCTGTCAAAGGCAGGCTTCAGCAAGTTAAGTATCGAACGCAAAGAAAAGGAACTAAAGAAACTTGGCAAATCAGTCGGGAAATTATTTGACAAACATAGCAGCGGATTTCGAGAGCTGGGACTCGACATTGCCTTAGACAGTAAAGGAAACGTTTGGATTCTAGAGGTGAACACGAGACCTCAGTTCTATCCTTTGAAGCATTTGAATGATAAAACACTGTATCGTAACATTATGACTTATGCCAAGCAGTATGGGAGAAAAAAATAAATAGATTACTTAGCTTCAGCCGTAACCTTTGAATGGTCTGTTAACCCAATGCTTTATAAGTTTGATCCCAAAGACTCTATTGGCACGTTGTCAGGGTACCTTTCTTTAAAGCCTTTTGCTGCAGATAAAGGATTCGGCAAGCTGAAGGACAAGGCAGGCGCCTACGTGAAAAAATGGAATGAAGAATGCCGGAAGCGACGGGATGCCTATTTGAATGAATTTTGGTATTCAGCAAAAGAGCCAATGAGATGTATGTCTCCTTGGCTCTTTATTTATGAGCATTCATATGGTTATGGCATGGCTGGAAGCCCTGTTCCAATCAAATTTGATCATTTGGAATATGATTTGTTTAACAGGACCACTTATTGCTCCGATGCTTTCATAAGCTCGTGAATTTTGCGCGCTGTATTGACGTTTCGTACAGTCACTTGTTTGTAGAGCTTTGTGCCGATAATTTTGTTCATGCCGCTTTTGCCTGCGTGTTCTCTATTATACGACCAAAGGATAGCGCCATTGACATAAATAACGCGGTCGACTTCGGGCTTAATAATGAGCTTCTCGAGCACAGACTCTTCATTGACATCATCCCATAAATAAAGCACATCGCTTTTCATGCTCGGGTCATTCGCCCATTCAACGGGCAGGGCATCCATGATCGTTTGAATGTCCTCTAATGATCGAATCATCACTTTGATGGGTAGGCTGAAGTCGCGAAGAATAGCCTCCTCAAGCAAGGCGGAGAGTTGCTCAGCGGTTCGAGTGTCATCTGTGAAAATAATGTTACCCGTATTGATGTAGGTTATGACCTTTTGCAAGCCGACTTCTTCAAATGTCCCCTTAAGGAGCTTCATGTCTATTTTATTGTTGCCGCCAACGTTAATGCCTCTCAATAATGCTACATAAACCATCTTCATTCCCCCATAACCATAATGAATGGCTGAAATATATGGAATAATTATACGGGGGAAAGGGGGAGTAAACAACCACTTACAGGACCATCGATATTCTCATGTGCTAATGCACCGAGCATTGTGCGATTTAGCCGCTTGCTTCTTCTCAGGAACAGTACGCACCCGGCAGCAGCTAATGTAATTCAACGACGAAGCCGGATTATTTTGATGCTGAATGACTTGGCGTAGGGCGACACCTTGTCCAAGAGAATATCTTCACTCGAAAGCTCCAATATCAATCGTTTTGCCTTTTACTCGCGGTTTCTCGTCGAAGTCATGCGTATGCTTTAACTCGCGATCATTAAAGCCTCTATCAATGGCTGGAGAGCCAGACTTAAGATGGAGATCAAAGCTTTTTGGATTTGAAAATTTCGGATCGGCTAATAGCGAGTGAGCATCCTGGCCGGTACCGGATTGATAATCAGCCAACCCTGTATAGGTTTTATTTTTCCACACCCACGCAGCCTGTGTTCCCGTGTCGGGCGTGAAATACAAATTATAATCAACGACATTGCCAGTATTCTTCTTGTATTCATTGTAGATCATCATATTCCCGGTGGCTGCAGCTATGATGTTGTTTCGTATGAGGTTGTTGCTCGTATCGTACTGGATGAACAGCTGGCCGCTGCCTGTGCCAGAGGTATCATTGTCGTAAATAGTGTTATTGACAATACGGCTGTCAGTCGTAGAGCCGCGCTGCTTATCATAGCCGCCGATTGCGACTCCTGTCAGCCGGTTGCTATGAATGACGTTGCTGCGAACGGTAATACCGCTCGTCGCTTTGCCTTTATGCTCGGAGGCGAGCTCAATCCCGATATCATTGCGATAGCTGAGATTGCGCTCCACGACAATATTTTTCCCGCCATCGATATATATGCCGCCTGCCGCGTTGCTGTCATTGGGCAGCTTTGTCCCATAGGATGGGTTGTAGTTCGATGAAATGTTATATATCGTATTCCCTTGTACCCGTCCGTCTCGCGCTTGATCGAATGCGGAGCTCGGTGCGATGCCTTCAAAGCCGATGATATCGATTCCGATATTGTCGTTATCATAAATACGGTTATTCGATATGGTGAATTGCTCGACGTTGCCGTTCAGCACGAGCGACTCACTGGACCCGAGCACTAGATTATGCAGCTCGTTGTCTGAAATAGTCATATGATGAAGAGACTCTGGAGCCTTTGTTCCGTAGAGGGCAATGCCATGGGCATCACGGCCAAGCAAGCTCTTGCCCGTAGGGACAACCGTATTCTGGATGCTGTGAATGTTATTGCCTTTGAGCTGAATATAGCCCCCTGCGCCTTGAACGAGAATGCCAACGGGAGCAGCATCGCCCGAACGTGACTTGTAATTCCGAATTTCCAGGCCTTTTACTTGAATATAGCTAGCATCGTTAAGGGTGATGATTCCTTCCAAACCCTCCACTGTGAGGCCTGCTCCGTCGAGTACCGCTTTCTCAGATCGGTAATTGGAATACGTTATTGCCCCATTGCCAGCAGAGCCGGAGCGGGAAATGACGAGCTTCTGTTTATAGACACCGCTGCGCAAATATACCGTGTTGCCGGGTTCTGCAAGATCCGCAGCATGCTGCACCGTTTTCCAGGGTGAGTCAATCGTCCCCGCATTAGAATCACTGCCATTGGGCGCAACATAATAGGAAGCCTGCTCGGCGGGAAGGAGAGGCGCCTGATTATCCCTTATGAATAGTCCAGATAACGTTAAGTTAAGCAAAATAAGCCGGATGAGTATCGTAATTAGCATCAATGTTCTCCTTAATAAATGGATAGATAGAGTTCGGACAGAGTTAGCTCTCATATCATACTAACAAATTTCCGAGCACGCTAGGAGTCAGCTGCGAAGCTTTCAAAGTTAATGCAACAAATATTGAATAACGATTTCATCATGAGCATGATCAGTTAAGGTCTCTTAGTAACAACGTTTGTCCAAAAGAACACAGACGACAAAAAACAGCTTACAAGGTTTCCCGAGTAAGCTGTTTTGCGTTATTTTTAATTAATTACCAGTTGTTTCCGGACACTCTTACGACAGTGAAGTTCGGGCTTTTGTCTTCGCCATAGATAGCCGCAACGCCTGCGTTATTCACTTTCACATTCGTAAAGCTTGCTTGCCCGATAACAGGTCCTTGGCCTTGCTCTCCTCTGGCTACAAGCTTGATCCCGTAGCGGGTCGGGTTGTTGATATTGACGTTCTCAACGCGAACGTTCTGCATAGCGAGGTTTTCCGGCGACTTGGTCTGGAACATAAGGCCAAAGTAAACCGGGTTATTGATATCTACATTTTTTACCAAAATGTTTTTGAACGTTCTATCTCCGCCGAAGAACCAAATGGCTCCAAAGTTTTGATAATCATTGATCTTGTCATCCGCGCCTACACTGGTCCAGAAGTCTCCGCCTGTACGATCTAACGTGACTCCGTCGATTACGGTATCCACGTCGCCAAAGCCTAAAGTGTTGTAGCCGAAGCTTAAGCTGCTGATCGTGATGCCCGGATAAGTAAGCGTATCTGCTCCATAAAGGTTCTGGTAGAGGTTATCCGAGCCGCCGTATACGGCAAAAGCGGCTGCGCGCCTTACGCACGTGGCGGTGAGATTGATGTATTTGTTGCCTACGTTGTAGGAGCCGCCGGCATCTACCGCGCTGAATAAGGCGAAGGCATCGTCTCCGGCACCTCTGGAATAGTTGTTGTCGATGACGTTGTAGGACGAGCCATTAGTCATGTTGATGCCATCTGCAAATGTGTTTTTGATCCGATTGTCCTTGAACGTATTGTAGGAGGAGTTGACGCCCCAGTACAAGCAGATGAAATGCTCGACCCAAATGTTCTGAACGGTAACATTTTGCATGCCATTGCCATCGATGAACTTGCCAGGGCCGTCTGTCCGGTAAATATAGTTGCCCCATGCCGACAAGTCTTTAATGGTTGAGCCGTTAGCGGTAGCGCCGATATTGAAGCCGACATCCGTGTTAGATTGGTCCTGCGGCGCAACTAGTTTGGTATGCCATGGACCGGCGCCTACGATTTCAGTCGCGCGTCCGTAGAGGAAGATTTTACTGTTAATCGTCCATTGACCTGCAGGAATAAAGATTCCTTTCTTCGTGGCATCCTGCCTGAATTCATTGAGCGCTTGCTCAATGGACTTGGAGCTGGAAACCTCAACGTATTTACTCGGATCAGGGTTTGATGCTGGTGGTGCTACGTTTTCCGTTTCGATCATGTCGACATAGATCCACGGCACGTCCCCGGCATCCTTTTGAATTTTGATTTTTGTACCTGCTGGATATACTTGGTCAAGCATAAGCTGAGCGTCTTCATAGAGCCAATAGGCGGTTAAGCCTGCTCCAGGCGCATTGTCATAGCCTAGTCGGCCAAGCGTGCTAGGTGTCGCATACAAGTAGGAGAACTTGGATGAAACGGTGAATTTGCCTTTGCTCACGCCATCCGCATAAATGCTAATGGTACCCGTCGTATTCTCTGCTACCGCATTGCGGAGAACAAATGCGTTAGCCGCAGAGCCGAGCGTAAACTCTACATATTCGCCTGCGGCGTCAAGGTGTACGGCGGAACGACCGGAAGCTTCACCTGCAAAGTCGCCCGGCGTGAAGTTTGGAGCGAGCTTCGTGCCGTTTGTCGTGTTGGAGGACGACTCGGCTTCAACGATAGCAAAAGGCATATTCGCTCCGCGGCCCACATACAGGTTCGCAGTGCCTGTATTGTTGGCTTGCTTAATGTTGATTTCGTTTGCATCAACTGCAACCGTAGTCGTTAGCGTGTAGCTTCCATTCGCCGCAGTCCAGCTTCCCACATTCACGTTGGCTGATTGGCCGGCTGCAAGCGTTCCGCTGTAGGAGCCGGTCAAGGTTTGAACGGTCGTGCCGGCTGCATTTTTAAGAACGGCAGTAATCGCATGAGCGCCGCCGGCAGAGGCGATGTTTCCTTGGTTTTTAACATTGACCGTAAACGTGACGGCATTGCCAGCGCTTGGATTGCTTGGATTCCATGCGGCAGTTGCAATGAGGTCCGAACTGGAAACAGGAGCAACGATCAGCGAAGCCGTGCTGCTGTAAGCGTTATTGGCCTCGTTCTGCTCGACAACGGCGTTGCCCTCGTCAACTTTGGAGCTAACCGCATACGTGCCGGCGTTTTTCGTTCCCGCATTGAGCGATACGGTAGCCGAAGCGCCAGCCGCCAGCGCACTGACAGGAGCAGATCCGGCAAGCACGTTGCCTAAATAAAAATTAACCGTTGATGCAGGCGAGCCGAGGCTTCCGTTATTTTTGACCGTTGCGTTCAACGTAATTGCACTAGTCTCAACAGGAGCCGATGGCGTCCATGACATGCCTGTAATCGTTAAGTCTGGATTCGGAGCAGGCGAGCCATATATCTCGAACTCGGCTACTTGGCCAGCAGACGAGCCAGTATTGGCCGTAATGTTCAGCCTAACTTGCTTGGCCGTAGCCGAAACGGGAATCGTTACGGAATTGCCGCTGGCAGGGTTGAACGTATAGGCTGCTGAAGAAACCAGGTTGGTGAATGAAGCGTTGTCCTGATTGTTGGCCAGCACTTGAATGGTTTGGGTGCGAGCACCCCATTCACTGGATGGATTCAGCTTCACGACGATCGAAGTAACCGTATGATTGGAGCCAAGATCAACTGTCAGCTGGCTCGGATTGCTGCCGCCTTCCCAGTATGTAGCCGTATTGCCGTCGTTTCCATTCGCAGCTACAAACGTGTGAACGGTAGAGGAGGAAGTGATCGATTTGCCCAAAGCTAGGTTGCCGCCTGCAGGAGGCGTCGGTGTTGTTGTCGGTGTAGGTGTAGCAGTTGGAGTTGCTGAAGGTGTTGGCGTAGCTGTTGGTGTTGAAGTAGGTGTAGCAGTCGGAGCGATCGTTGGAGTAGGCGTAGGCACCGTAGTTGAAGGCGCAACTGCGATTTGGTCCAAGTTGACGTTGCCCGAATCGCTAGAGTCGTATTTGTATGCAATGGTATTGTTGCCGGCATTAAGCGACAGTGTCTCGCTTTTTGTACCCCAAGTATCCCAGTTCGCAAGGTTGGCCAGCGTTGTCTGGCGAATTTTTGAGCCATTGACATAAATGCTCAGTGTACGGGAGCCGCCTTGGGCGTTTCCGTATTTCAGCGTAACATCGTAGTTGCCTGCGGCAGCTGCGTTGACGGTGAAGGTGGTCGTTGCTCCCTGTGTCCAGTAGCCGTCTACAAAGCCGGTGCCCGAGTAGCCGGTATGATCGGTGTTTACTTTCGCGCCGGATGCAAGTGCTGCATTCTCAGCTTGATAGGCACCGGAAGGTGCTGGCGTTGGAGAAGCAGTAGGGGTAGGCGTAGGTGTTGTCGTGGAGCCATAGATTTCGAATTCGGAAATTTGTCCGCCCTGCCAGCCTGTGTTAGCCGTGATATTCAATCGAACATAGCGGGTGCTGGTTGCGGAAAAGTTGATCGTCACAGCGTTGTTGTTGACTGAAGGATTGAAGGAGTAGCTCGTCGAGCCGACAATATTGGTGAATGCTGAGCCATTTGTACTGCCTTGAACAGCTAGCGTTTGTGTGCGCGTTCCCCAGCCTGCGGGAAGCTTCAGTACAAGCTGATCGATGCTGGCGCTTGTGCCAAGATCGATTTGAATCCATTGCGGATACGCATTGTTCGTACTTTCCCAGTACGTGCCTTGGTTGTTGTCATTGACATGGCCTGCGACATATACATCGGCGTGTCCGCTGGCTGTTACCGTCTTGCCTAGAGCAAGATTAGGTCCCCCGGCGGCGGAAGCGGCGGGAGGGTACAGCGTGTACTGCGACAGAAGTACAACAAAGGCGAGAAACAAGATGGCGATTGGGTTTTTGCTTAACATTTTGCTCATTGGATACATAAAGCGCCTCCTATTAAAATGATGTCGAGCCTATAAATAATGCGCTTACATTTCAGTGCAGTTTCGTCCCCCTATGCAACCACCTCCCTTATTGTCACGATTAAGAACGCAAAGAAAACCGATATTTAATAAATATTGGTTTTCTTAATCGTTAAATAACATGGAATTTCATGCAATTTTTGTATGATCCTATATCCTTAGCATAAAGGAGTTGCACGGCCTGCTGAAGATGTATTCCTACGTTTATCATGTGTAATCTTATGGTTTAGGCTTTACGGCCAAATGCTGGATTGAGGCTCGAACGACGAAGGTAATTACGGTTATTGGGAATGTCTTGGAATCCTTGTTTGACGCGGCTTCTAGCGATCTTCGCTCTTTACGATGAGAATGAATATCAATATAATAAGAGTAAAAGTTGCGACGGATGGGGGCCGGTAAACGGCGATGAAGCTGAATGATCATATTGCATTTTGGAATCAGGCATCCATTAAAGTATTGGATATTCGCTATGGGGTGCTGGAATCAGGAGCTGAGCTGCAAAGCTACCGTCTGCCGGCGAGTGTGTATCTTTATTCACGAAGCGGACATGCCCAGGTAAGGATGGATGATGCGCTGCATTCAGTGGGACGAGACCATATCCTGCATGGCGGGCGCGGTGCAATTCTATCGATGTTAGCGGAAGAAACCTTTGAATATTATTTGATTCTATATAAAGCCGTTTTGATGCTGCCAGCCTCTAGCAAACGAAGCCGACAGATCGAGAGAGACAGCCTAATTCGATATCCCTATCGCTTCGTACCGCTTTATCCATTGCCTTTGCTGGAAAAAATAGAGCGCATGCACGAGGATTGGATGATGAACAGTCCGCTCGATGCTTTTCACGCGAGGACACTATTTTATCAATTTGTTCATGAGCTGTTCGGACAAATACAAAGCCAAGGGATAAATCAGGTCCAGCCCGATTTGATGGCTCAAGTGCTGCGTTACATGCAGGACCATTATATGAAGCCGGTCACATTAGAGACGATAGCTGGGCARTTTGGCTGCAGCGTCAGCTATTTGACGAAGCTGTTCAAGAATCGGCTAAATGAGAGTCCAATTCGGTTGCTCAATCGCATTCGCATGGAGAAAGCCGCAGGTTATTTGATTCGCTCCAGCCATTCGCTTCAGGCAATTGCCGAGCTGGTTGGCTACCCTGATGCGCATACATTCAGCCGCAGCTTTAAGAAAAGCTACGGCCTGCCTCCAGCACAATTCAGAGCAAGCTATCAGGATATGGATTCGGTATCAGAATTGCCCATGCTTCATATGAAATCTGCCCTTGTTACTGCGGATTCTCAGTGCTATAGTGTCAAAGACTACGAGAATCATTATCATTTAGCGTTACGAGGGGGAATACATGTGAAGAAAGTAAATAAGTCAGCTTCAATAGCAACAGCAGCCTTGCTGTTATGCCTTACCTTGCTGATTAGTGCTTGCTCCAGTGCCACGAATGCTGTGAATACGAATGCAGGCACGAACGGGAATGCTGCTTCAAACGCCAGTCAGGAAGGATCGGCCGAGACTGTGAATCCAAGCAGCGCTGCGGCGACCAAAGTCTATACGGACAGCAAAGGAGAGGTTACCATTCCAGCTGAACCGAAACGCATTATTGATTTGACGGGAAGCGCGATCGGCAATTTGCTTGCTCTAGGCGTTACGCCTATTGCGGCAACGCAGGATGCGCTGCAAAGCCCATATCACAAAGACAAGCTGACTGATGTCATTGATATTGGCGCTGAACCAAACATGGAAGCTATTTTGGACTTGGACCCGGATCTAATCATTACCTTTGATTATATCGAAGAAGCCCAATATGAAAATTTAGCACAAATCGCGCCGGTAGTCAGACTAAAGTATGGAGCGGGAACGCCGCAGGAGCTGTTGGTGGAATTTGGTAAGATTACAGGAAAGGAAGAGCAAGCGCAGCAATGGATAGAACAGTGGAATGCCAAGATTGCCGAGGTTAAGCCGAAGATCGCGGAAGTTGTGGGAGACAAGACGGTGTCTATACTGCAGCCGTTCGCCAAAGGTATTTATGCTTGGGGTGATAAAGGCGGTCGCGGCGGCGAAATCATTCACGGAGACCTTGGGCTTAAGGCTCCAGCCATTATTCAGGAGAAGCTGATTGACGGAGCGGAGTTCGGCGCGAGCTTAACGCTTGAGCTGCTGCCTGAATACGCAGGGGACTACATCTTTACAAGCAATTGGGGATGGGATGACGGTGATTCGAATGTCGTTTACGGAAGCGAATTGTGGAAGACGCTGCCCGCTGTGAAGAACAATCAGGTTTATTTTATTGATGAAAAAGGCTCGTATTATAACGATCCGCTTTCATTAGACGCGCAATTGGAATTTATAGTAGATAGCTTTCTAGGAAAGTAATGCAATTACCGTTTAAAGCGGAGGAAAAGCTAGTTTCGCCAATGAAACCTTATTTCCGAAAATAGTTTTAATACCTGGAAAACCCGCGCAGCCTTGATGCTGCGCGGGTTTTTATGTTTTCACGCAGCTGCTCTTTCACTATTCTTTTATTCTCTGCTGTTAGTATAAACACGGTGAGAGTCTGGCGGGCAAGACGGGGGAGAAGAGGACCTTCCTCGTGACATGCGAGTCATGCTCCAAGAAAACATCTTATTCAAGTAAGAGAGGGGACAAAACATGAGAAAAATAGCTTTATGCCTATTAACGGCTATGGTGGCGTGCTGGGCTGCCTTATCGCATGTTCCGTTCGTGCATGCAGACACGGAGGGGGATTTTACCTATTCGGTTACCGATAATCTTGCGACCATCACAGATTTCCCAAGAGGAGCTTCAACCGATGTTACGATTCCGGACACTTTGGGTGGATATCCAGTCGTAGCTATTGATGAAACGGCATTTTATATTACTGATCTTAACAGTGTCGCTTTCCCAAGCAGCTTGACGAGCATTGGCAACAATGCGTTCGGCTATAACTTCCTTACTAGCGTCGAGCTTCCAGACAGCTTGACCTATATTGGAGAAAGGGCTTTTAGAAATAATCTGCTTACGAGCTTGGTTATGCCAGATAGCATAACAAGCATGGGGCAGGAGGCGTTTTCTGACAATGCTCTGACTCAGGTAGACATTTCGCGAAGTTTGACGAGCATTAGCGATTTTGCTTTTAGAGGCAATCAACTGACGAGTGTAGTCATTCCGGAAAGCGTAACAAGCATAGGGGGCTATTCTTTCCGTTATAACATGCTCTCTAGCGTAACGGTACTGAACGGCATGACCGTCATTGACCCTCTTTCATTTAATAACAATCAAGCCATACCGGCCAATTTGAAAATTTTCAGCTATGCAGGCTCAAGGGTACAGACGTATGCAGCAAGCAAGGGTTTCACCTTTGTAGACGGCACAATGTTATTCGATGCGATAAAAACGGCAAGTCAGCTATTGCATAACCGTATGCCTGGTACGGCTGTTGGGCAGGTGCCGGCCTCTGATTACAATGATTTGAGGCAGGCATTGACAGATGCCGAAAGCTTTGTGAATGCCATCACCCAGTTTAATGTGGCTGCTGATTTGCAGAATCAGGCTTCAGATTTAGTTGAGGCCATTCAGGCATTTAAAGATGCGATCGTCACACCAGACATGACGGCACTTCACAATGTGCTGGATGATGCCAATCAGGCGCTGACTGATCATGCTGAAGGCATGGATGTTGGAGAAGCGTCAGCAGAAGATCGTTCTGCGCTGCAAGCTGCAATCGCGGTTGCGCAGGCTGTATCTGATGATGCGGCCAATCAAACCCAAGCGCAGGTTGATGCTGCCGCTGACGATTTGATAGCAGCGTTGGATGTTTTCATGAATGCGGTTATACAAGCAGGAGATACAGCCGTTTTGGATGCGGCACTGGATGATGCGAACCAAGCTTTGGCGGATCATCCTGAAGGCACGAATGCAGGGCAAGCCTCCGCAGCGGCTCGTTCCGCGCTGCAAGCCGCAATCGAGGTGGCGCAGGTTGTATCTGATGATGCTGCAAACCAAACCCAAGCGCAGATCGATGCTGCCATAACGGATATTAAAGACGCCATCGAACAATTCGAAGCAGCTTGGATAGCCATAGTAATAGAAGCTCCAGCAGATCGCCTGTATGGAAAAGCGGCAATCCTGCTATTCACAGTGAAATATGGTTATGAGGTTATTGTGACAGGTACACCTAGAATACCTCTTATTATGGGAACGGGCAGCACGTCAGAGATCGTGTACGCTTCATATACAGGCACACAAGATGTGCCGATTTCAGAGCTATCCTTTGCGTATGCCGTTCCGGAAGGGATGGAGGATGAAGATGGGATCGCCATTGCTCCGCGGCTTGATCTGCCAATTGGAGCGGGTATTGAGCGTGTGAGCAGCGGTACAGCCGCTTCAACCGAATATACAGTGCCGGATACTAGCTTGATTCGTGTCGCAGCGATTTCGCCGAATCTGGTGCTAAGCGCTGGAGAAAGCGGTGGAGCTATGATGGATGTAACGGTAACCGCGGATATCTATGGTGCAGCAGCAGGAAATACGCTGACAAAGCTGAAGTGGCTGCCAGGAAGCCATAGCGTTGTTGATTTCAATGGGGGAACGGGCACGGACATTTTGGCCGCCAAACAATTTAGTGTCCATACGAACGGTGTATACACAGTTTACGCCAGTGATGGTGCAGGCAATGAATCGATCAAGGAAATTTCGGTCACAGGCATCGTAGTGGCAGTGCCAGGTTCAGGAAGCCCGGGCATTATTTCTCCGAGCATGGCTACTATTAGGCTAGGCGGTGTCCGAACGGAAGTGYGGGTCGCAGAGGGAACGTCTGCTAACGGACAAATCGTCAAAGAACTCTTTTTGACATCGGAGCAGCTGGAGAAGGCGTTTGCCGCTGGCAACGGGGATATAGTCATTGCAATAGACGGGCTCGGCTCGGCAGTAGAAGTGAATTTGCCTGCGGCTGCGCTATTGAACGGTCGAAATGGAGCTCCTAATGCTATCGTGGAGGTGATCATGAACGAGATTACCTTGGAAATTCCACTGCAATCCATCGGAGACATAACCGGAAAAAGTATGATCTCGGTAACGATAGCGCATGCGCAGGATAAGGCTATGGAGGCAATCAAGCAAGCCGCCGGCGGGCGTGGAGCAGAGCTTATGCTTGATCGAGCGATTGTATTCCTCTTGGATGTTGACGGCAAGGCTCTTAACGGGGCAAATCATGCAGCTGCTAAGCGAACAATCAGGCTTTCGGCAGCAATTGATTCGAACAACGCAACGGCTGTGTGGATGGATGCAAGCCATAAGCTCCATTTCGCACCATCACAATTTGCTGGCGATGGTACCGTTACAATTCATTCGCCTCATTATGGGGTGTATGCGATTATCCAGTCTAACCGCACCTTTAAAGATCTAAAAGGACATTGGGCACAAAAGGAGATTGAACTGCTGGCGAATAAGCTAATCGTTGATGGCCAGCCAGATGGAGGATTCGCTCCAGATCATACCATTACCCGGGCTGAATTCTCGGCGCTGCTTGTAAGAGCACTTGGGCTGCCGGAACTTATTGTCGATGAGCGGTTTATAGACGTGAAAACGTCGAATTGGTACGCAGGTGCGGTAGGAGCGGCTCAGCAAGCAGGCTTAATCGATGGATTCGAGGGCGGTACATTCCGGCCTAATGCCAGTATAACGAGAGAGCAGATGGCTGTCATGATTGCGAGAGCAATCACGTACGCGGGGCAGACGAAGCAATCAGATAATACGGGTGAGCTGCAGAAGTTTACCGACGGTGCAGACATTTCGGAATGGGCTGTCCATGCGGTTGAGCAGTTAGTTGGAATATCAATTATCCAAGGTTTGGGCGATACGACATTCGCTCCTCAGGCGAACGCGACAAGGGCCCAAAGCGCGGTTATGCTGAAGAGGCTGCTCCAATATTTGCAATATATCCATTCTTAATTCTAAGCAGCCTCCTCCGTCCAATTGGATGGAGGAGGCATTTTGTTGTTGATTAACAGATTCAGAAGCTGATGAATGGCGACCATTCGATTTCATTGAATGTTTCAGAATAGACTTTTGGAGGTAAGATAAGAGCATACTCGAATAGAGGAGCTGATTGATATGAATACAGATGGATTGAAGGATAAAGTAAAAGGCCTTGCGAACCAGGCAAAAGGCGAAGTGAAGGATGATTACGGTAAAGCGACGGATAACAAGAGTCTCCAAGCCGAAGGCAAGCTGGATAAGCTCAAAGGTGTCGCGCAGGAGAAGCTGGGCGAGCTGAAGGATAAAATTAACCGTTAGTACGGATTTTTTGATACCTCTAGTGAGCCGGACTGTGCAACAGACAGCTGAGCGTAACGAATATATATTGAAAGAGTGAGAAAAGCCGGCAGCCCGCTGTATAGAGGGTTGCCGGCTTTTTGATGTGGTCGAACGTTTGGGTGCTAGTTATATGCTGTGGGAAACGGGACAGCAATTTACATTCATCTATATCATCATATTTGCTGAATATTGCTTCAAACGAATCGTCTATTATTAGATTCTTGATTAATGGTACCATATAATGGAATGAGAAGCTTTGTACCGCAAATCGTTTCCCCCAGACTTGTAAAACGAGAGGATTTCACATGAAGACAAGAAACGTCATTTACATGATTTATAATGAAAAGGAACAATCAGTAACATCAATGGGGATAGAGTTTGCTGAATTTACTGCTTCTCTTTCTCACGAATTAAATCATATATTGCTGCTTGCATCGGGGTTAGTCTTTCATAGCAAACAATGGACGATAAGATCGTACCAATCATAATTCGGCCAAAAACATGCAGAGGAGACGAACATGATTACTAAATTCGTTTCAATCGTTATGGGTATTTTATTTTATCGGTCTCCCTTATTAATATTTTCTCCTCATGAGGCAATGGAATACGATAAAATGTATTCGGAGGCGGTTAGTGGAAACCTTGAAATTATGTATACAAGCATTTACCCCAAATATCGATTCATCCATTATATTTCTTCTACGAAGCCAGTTGTATTGCACGGCTCGAATAATACGGAAATTATGGAGCTTAAGCCCAGAAGACAGACGCTATATAACGGGCAATACGTTGAGGCGGTATTTGCGACAAGAGATGGGATCTGGTCATTGTTTTATGCGGTATTCGATCGTAATAAGCTAGTTGGTCATTTTAGAAACGCTTGCTTGAAGGTACGCAACAATAACAATAATTATTATTTTTTTTCATTGACTCCGGACACGATGAGCCAAAAACCTTGGACAAAAGGTGTTGTATATTTCCTGCCCCAAGATACTTTTGAAAGAGCTAAGAATGCGTTGGTTTCGTTTGATGAATGGATAAGCAATACCCCCGTTAAACCAATTGCAAAAATGACAGTAGAGCCTGAAGACTTCTATTATATAAATAAGGTTTCAAGTCATCAGGCTAGTGAGTCGCTGTTTATTTCTTGGTTTTTATATAAGCGTAGAGTAAAGAGGAGCATCATAGCAGCCAGTAAGCAAGAAATGATCATTCAAAAATCGGATAAATGATTGAAGCTGCTTCTAACAATGGAGCGGCTTCATCATATTGACTAGCAATAATTCCGAGTCAAGCTTTACTTTGCTGTTAGATGAGCCTCGACCTAAAACCGACTGATCGCAATAAACAAAGCTAACGCGAAAAAGACAATATTGATGCCGATTTCCCGGTATTCCTTACGGGTAACATGGAAGATGGCACCGAGAAGAACGACTGCGGCGAGCCCAGTTGCGGCAATGGGTGTCCATAGAGGCGCGATATTCGTCGCTTGCGGCAGAATGAGTCCTATTGCCCCGAGCAATTCTGCTAACCCGATAAAGACGACGAACGCTTTTGGAACGTCTGCGACCCATCCCCAAGATTTTTTGGCTGTTTCATACTGAAACGCCTTCAACCCGCCCGAGTAAACAAATCCGATTGCGGCAAGCCCTTGAATGATCCATATTGCGATATTCATTAATAATGACAACCTCCCTATGTACTTGAAATCCACTAATGATATAGTAGACCCAAGTCATTAATCCAAACAAGTAGGCACTTTATCTTAACGTAGTCACTAAAAAGTTACCTTACATAGCAAAGGGAAGTGGAGGATTGCAATGAAAGAATATTGTAAGTTTGAATCTGCGCTGGATATTTAGTGGGAAAATGGAAGCCTGCCATTCTGCTTCAGCTTATTTCAAACGGCATCATGAGATTCGGCGAGCTTCAAAAAGCGATACCGGATATAAACAAAAAGATGCTTACCCAACAATTAAGAGAGCTAGAGTATAACAATATCGTACATCGCGAGGTATACAACCAAATTCCGCCTAAAGTAGAATATTCAATCTCGGATTATGGCAAAGGATTAAGCACTGTGTTAAAGGCATTAAACGATTGGGGAACTGCTCATATGGAGCATATGGATGTGTTATACGGTATAGATCGCTCAGGCAAAGAGTCGGGGGGATGAGGTGCAAGGCGGCCCAATGGCGAATGATTACTTATCATTTGGGAAAAGACGTGCACGTCATCAAAAACAATAAAACAGCGGCAAGCAAGGACTCTTTCCTCGTCCATGGCTGCCGCTGTTTCTATTTTAAAAAAGTCTAATGCCTATTTGATGCTAACGAGCCAATCCGCCAATTCTTCCGTTTGGCTCAGAATAGCAATAGGGTCCCAATACCATGAACGTTTGGATTCCCATAGAAACACTCTATCGTTCTTGACTGCGTCGAGCGAGTTCCAAATGGGATCGGCTTTAAGGTCCTCCAGAGTATGAGAATCGGATGTTAAAATAATATAATCCCCTGCATATTTGGGCAGCGTTTCGCTGGACAAGGAAGCCCAGCCTGGATCGGTCAACTCTGGACCGACAACAGCGGGAGGCTTGAATCCAAAGGCGCCATAGATCGGTTGACCGCCTTTTCCATAATTGGCGCCTACCGCTGATACGTTCTTATCCATTAATTCAAGAACGGAGAAGGTGCTGTCAGCAGGAACGGCCTTCAGCACTTTCGCTTTGGCTTCAGCCGTGCGGCGATCGTAATCGGCAAGCCATTGCTCGGCTTCCTTCTCCTTGCCTAGAAGCTCACCGAAATAAGCGATTTCTTCATGAACTGTCTTGAGGGATGCATAAGGAACAATAACGGTCGGCGCGATTTTGTGCAATTGCTCATTCATTTCGGGATAGGTATCGTCCATGATAATAAGATCAGGCTGCATATCCAAGATCATCTCAACATTGCCGTTTCCTTCTCCGATATCTGCAACGCCCTTCAAGGATTCTCCGAAATAAGGATTTTGAATTACAAAGCCATATTGGACATGAAAGGGACGCAGCTTCTCCGCAAGCCGAATCCATTCATGACGGACAGGCATGGCGAGGCTGGCTTTATAATAAATGACATAATACTCAAATCCCTCGGCGCCAGCCTGTATATCCAGCCGCGCCCCTTTGCCGGCATGAAATACCTTAACACGCAGTACGGTATGTGCTGAGCCGTCCAGGCTCAGCTCCGCCGTTCCCCGTACAGACATCATAAATATACTTGCTGGAATGGTGTAGGCGCATAAGGATTCTCCCGCTCTCAGGACTACGCGTCGAATATCTGCAATTCTGCTATGTGCATGGCTCCACAGCGTAATATGATCGTTGATGTCCATCCTTATGCAACCTGCCTTCTATCTACGTACTCATTGATGTACAATGGATTCTCTTATTATAAATGATATCTATTCTCATAAAAAGTCATGTTTCAGCAGGTTGACGTTGAGCAATAGCATATGGCGAGTTCGATCTTGGGAAAACGGGGAGACTGAATGAAGTGAAATCGAAGGCTGTCATCATACGGAAGCAGGCACGGCGCAATCAGACCTTGAAGGAGCTTGAAGAAGCAGCTCTTTCAGTTGCCTTGATTTAACCGTGCCTGCTATAAGTGTTCGGAATTACTGCTTATTCTCAAAGACGTTAAGGACTTCATCGATCGCATAGCTGTCCGCGAGTGGAGACATGCCCAGATTGAACCATTCTTTGCCAGCCATCGTATAAACATGATTGTTTTTAACTGCAGTCATATTTTTCCAAAGCGAGCTGTCCAGCAGTTCTTTATAGCGGTTCTGGATAGCTTCATTGAACTCATTATTAAGCTGCAGGATGATATGGTCTGGATTGTATTCAGGTATTTTTTCCAAAGATATGGAGATGGAACGCTCGGCTTGCGGGAATTCCTTAATAGGGTTTAGGCCAAGCCGCTCATGAATAAAGCTGCCCCGATCAATTGTCTCTCCGTAAATGATGATTTCCTTTTCCATGACCATCATGTACATAACCGTCTCGTCCCCTACAAGGGTATCGAGCTTCTGCTTAGCCGCTGTTTCTTTCGTCTGCAAATCGGTTATGACCGTTTCTGCTAGTGATTCTTTACCAAGGACGCCGGCAATATCACGCAGTTCGTCCTTCCAATTATCACGCTCCGGCAGGAGGATGGTTGGAGCGATTTTGGAAAGCTGATCATAATCCTTATCGGACCACCATATTGGAGCAATGATCAAATCAGGCGCAGCGGCAAGAATTGCTTCAAAATTAGGCGTTTGGGCGATGCCCATTTTCACCGTATCTTTAAATCCCTCTTCTAAATAGGAAGGGTATTCCTCATGGTAGTTTTGTACCGCAACCGGCGTGACGCCAAGCGCATACAAAAATTCAGGATATACGACGGAAAGCCCGATGACCCGCTTGGGATCGGCAGGAATCGTAATATCTCCTTTGAGGCTATTAATGACCCGCTCTGCAGCAGGTGCTTCTGCGCTCGGCTGGCTAGTAGGCTCAGTCGTTGCGTTCGTAGTGTTCGTTTCCGTTTTCGCTGCTGCACATGCTGTGCTAATCAGCACCAACAGGATCATCATTAATCCTGTTAATAAGCGTACATTTCTTTTCATTCCGTGGTGCCCCTCCTGTAAATCTAATTGATGAATGACTGCCGCTAATTAAAATTGATAATCATTATCATATAAAAGGAGTATAGTTGAAATGGCCCATTCATCCTATTGACGATAGCGACAAAATTTCATGTACGATCATGCCATAGCTTCAGTACCTCATCTACTATAAGATCATGAGTAAAAGCGTTATATTCAATCCAAGGGTAAGCAGGAAGATAGTCAATCCTGCCATTCTGATAGGCCTTCAGGGAACGCCATTGTTCAGAGAGCATTAAAGTGTGCCAGCTGGACTGGGAATGGGGGTCATCGCTTGCGATGACCAGCATGCGATCCGGGTCGATAGCAGTGAGTTGTTCGGGCGTTACCTCCATATCGGATATTTCTTCATAGGTATGCTGAGCACGCCTGATATGCAAATCATCGTAAAATACAGTTGCAATGCTTTTGCCGCCTAGCAGCGTGAAGCTGTCCCCGGCGATCCTCAATATGAGGAGGCTGTCGTCTTTGAAAACCTGTTTCATCTGATCGCTGGCGAATGCCGCCTTTCGCTCATATTGATCTAACCAAGCTTCAGCAATGGTTGATCGACCCAAAAACTGTGCGGTTAGGCGGAGATGCGAGCGCCAATCGTTCTCTAACCATGGAACAAAAAAAGAAGGAGCGATTTCATTTAGTTTTTTCTGTTCCTCGCTTGGGACCAGATGGTCGGAGCCGACAATATAATCTGGCGCAGCAAGCCTTAGTTGTTCCAATCTATCGGCATTCCGCGAGCTTAAACCGAGCACGGAGCTTGTTTCATATTTTCTTTGATAATAATCGGTCCATGGATGCTCGGCTGGCGCTGCGTATGGCGTCACTTGCAGCGCAAGAAGCTGTCCGATGTTAAAAGGATCGTAGGCAACGATTTTTTGTTTGTTGTTCTTTATGAACGCAGCGGGCGGTATGCCGGAAACCTGTTTGAATTTGCGCCGAAAATAAATATCGTCATGGTAGCCCACATGGCGTGCAATGTCCCGTATGCGATAGTGTCCGCCCGTTCTCATCAGCTGCTGCGCTTGTTCAATTCGGTAGATCGCCAAATAATCAATTGCGCTGCAGCCATTTCTTTTTTTGAATAAACGCATGAAATGGCGGGGGCTAATGCCAGCTACTTTAGCCAAATGCTCGATGCTCAGTTCTTGCTGGTAATGCTGCTTCATGTAGCTTTTTACGTTTTCAAGCACGGCTTCCGAGTCGGACTCCTGCTCGAGAACAGCGTCCTGCAGAATCGTATGCAGTACCTCTTGGAATTGGATTTGTCCACGAAACCGTTGGAGCGGGTTCTCGTCCTTCATATGATGATAGATGGCTTCGCATAAAGCGCCTACCGTAACGGGAGACGACATGATAACTTCTCCTTTTACTGGAAAGCGGCTGAAAGAATCGTTGACGCTGTTAAGGATCGGCTGTCCTTTATCCGCAAAAACATCGAATCGGATATGGTAAAACCCCCGCTCATCCAACGAGTCTACTGCCGCTTCGACGAGCTGGCCCGGCACACATAGATATACGCTGCCTTGCCGCAGCTCAATAAATCTCCCGTCGACGCTCAGTTGTCCATGGCCGCTTGCAGCTACCAGAAGCAGGTGTGATTCTATAAATTGAAGCTTAAGTTTCCAGTCGTTTATATGCATGCTGACGGACTCTATTTCGCGAAGCTTGAAATGCATGTCTTCGAGCGAGCCGTATTCGGTTATTTTCATGCTCTTATCGGTCTTCACTAAGAAGCTCACCGCCTTGTGGCTAATTAAAGACATTTTAGCTTACTATACCCTTCACCGCAATTTTGCGGGCGGGCGTATGGAAGGTTTTTATCGCTTGAGTAACGCGATTGGTCTTCTTCGAAAGTGGAAATAGCCGCTTTTACCCGTCGTGATTTATAATGAGATATATTTGTTGCGAGGTGTAGCTATGGAATGGTCAGAAACGATCCGATTATGGAGCCAGACGCCGGTTAAAATAGTAGACATTCGCCATATCGTCTTAAAGCCATGGGAGGAGCCGCGAGAATATCGACTTCCCGCCAACGCTTTCCTGTTTGCCAATCAGGGAGAGGCATGGCTGAAGCTGGATGGCATCGAGGTTACGTCAAGCGGCTTTCGCGTTCTTCACGGTGGAAAAGATGCTATTCTCCATTTGAAGGGTTTGAATCGTTCTTTTGATTATTATCTCATTCTATATAAACCGATATTGGAGTTAACCGGTGATTTCATATCGAAGCGGCTGGAGCAGCTTGCTCGATTCAAGAGACCCTATACATTCCATGCGAGCGATCCTATTCTGCTGCTTTCCTTGCTTGAGCGCATGTATATGCACTGGACAAGAGGCGACGAGCTGGAACGCCTGCAAGCAGCAGGCTCATTCTATCAATTCGTGCATGAGCAATTCCGGCAGCTGCAGCTGGATGGCGCCGAGCTTGCGGAGCCTGATTTGGCCGCGCAGATCGCACTGTATATTCATGAGCATTACCGGGAACCCATACCCATGGAGACGATGGCAAATGTGTTTCATTACAGTACCCACTATCTCGCAAGGGTGTTCAAGCGTAAGTTTGGAAGCAGTCCAATGGAATATCTCGTGCACACACGTATGAACAAGGCGAAGGCTTTGATCATAGAAACGGATATCCCCATCCGCACAATAGCAGAGAGCGTAGGCTATACCGATATCTACTACTTCAACCGGCTTTTCAAAAAGCAGACTGGCGCTACGCCAGCGCAATTCAAAATGCACCGTCTCGGGTTAAAAGGTTCAATTCGTACGAATATTATGCCCGAATCGTTCATTGCGCCCCAAGCAGAGGAAAGCTATATTGTTAATAGTGATAATCATTATCAACAAAATGCTTGGAGAGTGAATGAAATGAACGTTAGATTTAAGCCTTCTTTTGCAGTGAGCCTGTTATTCAGTCTTTCTTTGTTGTTAGCCGCATGCGGCGGCACGGGGGCTGAGGTGCAGCCGACTGCTCAGGCAAATAACGAACAAAAGAATGAATCGGCTGGCGCATTGCCAGCAGAGAAAAGAATGTATAAGGATGCTTTGGACCGTGAAGTGGAAATTTCTTCCGATCCTAGCAAAGTTGTCGTTGTTACATATGGCGGTTATTTGCTTCCGCTAGACTTGAAGCCGGTAGGTGCTGATCAAGGCACATTGGATCAATACCCGGAGGATATGGCTGATGTGGAGAGTATTGGTGAGGGATTAGGCAACGCAGAAGCTATTTCTGCGCTGGAGCCCGACTTGATTATACTTCCCGATTATCACAAAGCAGAAGCGTTTGCAGCGTATGAGAAAATTGCGCCGACGATTGCCGTAGCCTGGGGCGGTGATCCAGATGTAGTGAACACGCTTCGCACAATGGGTGATATTATGAACCGCAAGGACGAAGCTGAAGCATGGATCGCTAAGTTTGAAGAGAAGCTCCAGCGGATTCGTGATCAAATCGACATCAATATTGCGGAGGGTACGACCGCCATTACGTTCATCCTTTACGAGGGGGAAATTTTATTAGGAGGCAAAGGCGGTACACTTGGCAAGCTGATCTATGATGATTATGGATTCAAGATGCCGGAGCAGTTCGAAAAGTATGCCGACGGAGGAAGTATGATTTCCTTGGAACAATTCGTGAATAAGCCAGCCGACTATTTCTTCACCCAAATGACGGATGAAGAGATGGCGCAAATGATGGAGCTATTCAAAGAGCCGGTCTACCAAGCGATACCGGCGATCAAAGAAAATAGAATCATTAACGTGACGCGGGACAAATGGAATTATGGCCCTTTCTTGGTTGACGAAGCGGTTGACGCATTGATTGAACAGGTTGCCAAGGCACATAAATAAGGAAGCTTACGTGTTAAGAATTGAAAAGGAAGAGCCGAGCGGATGAAGTCGCTTGGCTCTTTTTTGCGCCTCATGCGGCAGGAACAGGGAATCAGGCTGCTTCTTCAATGGTGAACGGATCGTTGAAGAGGAGTATGGAAAGGGCATGACGAATACCTATTCGGGAAGCAGGAGCAGAAAAATGATTGTCACCGAAATATTTGCAGTGTGAGCTGTCGATTATATCTGCCCTTATTCGTCGGTTATATAGGAGCGGGATTGGCCGTTGGAATGAGGGCTAGTCATTGCGTATCCATCATACATTCAGGAGGGAATAACGATGAGATTTATGATGATTGTTAAAGGTACGACAGATTCCGAGGCAGGAGTTATGCCAAGTCAGGAGCTGCTGGAGGCGATGCTGCGCTACAATGAGGAATTGGCCAAGGCAGGCGTACTGCTCGCTGCAGATGGGCTGCAAGCAAGCTCTAACGGGATTCGCATATCATATCCGAATCCGGGAGAGAAACCGAAAGTGGTCGATGGTCCATTTACGGAGGCGAAAGAGATTATCGCGGGTTATACGCTTATTGAAGTCAAGTCGCGGGAAGAAGCGATTGAATGGGCAATGAGGATGCCGGATCCGCATGGCAACGGTCAAGGGGAAATTGAGCTGCGGCAGATAATGGGGGCGGAGGATTTGACGCAAAATCCGGAAACGCTGGCGATGGAAGTCGCGCTTCGGGAGAAAATGGAAGGATCTAAGAAGCAATGACGAAGGAAGCCGTCCAGCGAACGATTGATGCAATCTGGCGAATAGAGTCGGCTAAGCTGATCGCTGGGCTGGCACGCATCGTACGCGACGTGGGACTCGCGGAAGATCTTGCTCAGGATGCGCTCATTATCGCGTTGGAGAAATGGCCGGAAGCTGGAATTCCCGATAATCCGGGCGCATGGCTGATGACGACGGCTAAGCGACGCGCGATTGATTTGATCCGCAGGAGCAGGCTGCGCGAACAGAAATACGAAGAGGTAGGGCGCGGAAGCGAGCTGTATACGGAGCAGGAGGTGGACATGTCGCTAGATGGCGAGGTTGGAGATGATCTGCTACGGCTCATCTTTGCGACATGCCATCCGGCATTATCCCCGGAGGCACGCGTAGCGCTAACGCTCCGTTTGTTGTGCGGACTCACGACGGATGAAATCGCGCATGCTTTTCTCGTCGCGGAATCGACCATCGCGCAGCGTATTGTTCGTGCGAAGCGCACGCTCACCGCCATGCGGGTTGATTTCGAGGTTCCCGCAGGCGAAGAGCTTAAGAATAGGCTGTCAACGGTGCTCGAGGTCATTTATCTCATGTTTAATGAAGGTTATGCAGCGACCTCGGGCGGCAGCTGGCTGCGGCCATTGCTTTGTCAGGAGGCGCTGCGGCTAGGACGCGTGCTGGCTGAGATCGCACCCGAAGAGCCGGAGGCTCACGGTTTAGTTGCCTTGATGGAGATTCAATCCTCACGGTTCAAAACGAGGGTAAACGTTGAGGGCGAGCCGATCCTGCTGATGGATCAGAACCGTGCTCTCTGGGATCAGCTGCTCATCAGGCGCGGCTTGGCTGCGCTTGACCGTGCGCAGAAGCTGGGCCGCCCGCTGGGGCCTTATGCGCTTCAAGCTGCCATTGCCGCATGCCATGCGAAAGCGCGGCAAGCTGCCGATACCGATTGGGTGCGCATTTCCGCTTTGTATGAAGCTTTGTCACGCGTCATGCCGTCGCCGATCGTCGAATTGAACCGTGCGGTAGCTATTGCGATGGCTTTTGGTCCAGCGTTTGGGTTGCAGCTTGTTGATGAACTGACAGCTATGCCCGCAATGAAGGATTATCATCTGCTGCCGAGCGTGCGCGCGGATCTCCTGGCTAAGCTGGACCGTATGGATGAAGCTCGAGAAGAGTTCGAACGAGCCGCATCCATGACACGCAATGCGCGTGAGCGCGAGCTCCTCCTTAGACGGGCGGCAGAATGCGAGTGAATAAGAAGCAAGTCTCCTGCCCCGGATTGACGGCGGCTAAGGAGACTTTTTTTTGATATATAGGCATTTAAATGTATTCACATATAAATGCGCTTATATATATATCCGCGATACGACTGCTTTTGCCTTAGAGGACGGCGCCAGCCGTTTACGCTTGCGAGAAAATATTTTGTGAAGGTTATGGTGTCTGTCGAATATCGAGCTTCCCGTTCGTCGCTTATATAGAGGCAGGTTTGCATAAGGCCTGCATTCCAAGACGGGAGGGAAATCATATGCGATATATGTTGATTGTGAAAGCGACTAAATATTCCGAGGCAGGCGTGAGGCCAAGCGATGAGCTTATTGCGAGTATGTCAGCGTTCAATGAAGCTTTAGCAAGCGCGGGTAAGCTTCTCGCAGCAGAAGGTCTACAGCCGAGCGCAAGCGGACTACGCATATCCTATGCTGAGAACGGGGGGCTGCCGCAAGTGTTGGCGGGACCATTCGAGGACCCGCGCGAGCTTATTGCAGGGTTCACGCTGATTGATGTGGAATCCGAAGAGGAGGCTATACGCTGGGCACTTCGCATGCCGAACCCCAGCGTCAGCGGGGAGGGAGAGATCGAGCTTCGTCTGCTTTGCGAGGAAGTTAGCTTGCTGAACAGCTCGACAGGCTTGGCCTTAGAGACTGATCTGCGGGACCAGCTCGGTATGCTCAAAAGAAGATGATATTTGGAAGTTAGGCAAATATTGGCCCGTCTTCATACAGCCGGCCTCCAGAGGATAAGTATCGTAAAATACGATCGGCGAAAAGGAGAATCAGAGATGAATCAGGAAGTATCGAATTTTATTGAAACGGTGAAAGAGCCATGGCAGGGGGAGCTTTGCAGCAAGCTGCGCGAGGTCGTGCATGCCGCTGTTCCGGGTATTCAGGAGCGGATGCAGTACAAAAAACCTCATTTTTTGCACAATGGAAAATATGCAGCCGTTATTTCCGCGTCAAAGGACGCGGTAAGCTTCACAATATTTAATGCGAGTGCATTATCGCTCCCAGAGGGATTGTTCGATGGCCCCCCAGAGAGGAAGACGATCAAGCTGCGTCAGGGGCAGTCGTTCGACTCTGAGCAGTTAGTTTCCTTAGTGGGTGAAGCGTCTGCAACATTATAATTCGCCTGTCGCGTGGATGCCAATGGGGTTTTGCAGAGTGAGAGGCTGAAAAGATGATATACTGGCAAGGGTCGGAAACTATCAGTAGGAGATGAGGACTTGCCTGAAGCAATGGGAACGAAAGAGAATCCATGGCAGCTTAAAACACCGCCGCTATCCTCGGAGTATGAAATGTATAAGGATGAAAAGGATGGAAAAGAAATCATAGTCTGCACAGTAGGGAAAACGGTGCTGCATTATGACTATCGTTGTATCGAAGACCTGCATGCTATGCTCAAGCAGCATGGTGACTGGATGGAGCTTGGCAGCGCCGACGAGCAGAAGCCTGCGAAAGCGGGTACTGTAGAAGCATGGGGCCGCTCAGCAGAAAACCCGATTGGCGGGTGGTATGGGCTGAAGAAAGGATTCCGTGGGAGATTCGGTATGTATATCCCGCCGTTGATGGAGCAATTGGGACTTGCTGAGGTCGAGCATAACCCAAGGAATAATCGTATGAGGGCGATCTAAATCGCTCTTATGAATAAGATCTTTCTATATAGGATCTTTCTATGAGCAGAGTATGCTGATCGAAAGATCCTATTTGGTCTGTAATCGTTTGGAATCAACGTTGGATAGGCTCAATCCGGTATGAAGCCTTGCCGCCCGAGGCTTGCGCATCGCTTAGCAGAACCAGTTGCCACCCAAAAGAGAGGACAGAGGTTAGTTGCTGGGCTTCACTCTCTGACAAGGCTGCAACTACCGCCTCATGGCCAGGCTCCAGCAGCAGCTCAGCCTCTTGCCCAAGCGCGACGAGGATCCAGCTGTGAATGCCGCGAATCGTATTATATTTGATGTGATAGCCCTGCTTCACGGCTTGCTCGAAGCTGCTCGCATTCTCGGCAGCAAACGCGATTAACCCTGTATAATCAAATTGGAATTTGCTATTATCCGCAGGAAGATCCCCCGTATGAACTCGGTTAATCAATTCTTCATTCGCCCAGCCATGTGCTTTAAGCGATTCCAGCATAAGGGCATCCCACTGAGAGAGACTTGCTTCTGGCTTATTGATATTGGACATGTTTAGTTGCTCCTTTTCGTTTTGCATATGATCAGCCAAATGCGAAAAAAACTGCCCCGTCACCATGGATGAGCTGAGGCAGTCTTTTTCTGTTATAGAGATTTATTTGCTTGCGTTATATGCAGACAGGAATTCCTTCACCTTCGCCGAATCGGCTTTCAGCTCTAATCCCGTGTCAACAAGCGGGCTCAGCGTGGATACCGCTTTGAATTTATTGCCGCCGTAGTAGGCAAGAATCTCGTCTTGATTGATGGAGTAAAGCACGGCTTTTCTCAAATCAGCGCTAGTTGCTACCGGACGGTTTTTTGTGTTGAATAGCAGGTAAGAAACCGCGTTGCTCGGAATCGTTTGAAGCGTCAGCTTGCTATCACTCTTAACTACATCGTATTTCGTTTCGGCAACGCCGTAGTAAAGGTGGATCTCGCCGCTGCGCAGCGCGGATAAGCTGCTGTCCGCGTCTTTGATGAAACGGATTTTGATATTGTTGATTTTTGGTTCATTGTCTGTGCCCTTAAAGTAAGCAGGGTTTTTGTAGAAAATAGCTTCGTAATCATTTTTGCTGGAAAGGATGTAAGGACCGCTTGTATAAAGCGTGTTGTTGTATGCTTTGCCTTCCGTTACTGTGTTCTGGTCGCCGTAAGGGATGTCTTTGTTCACATCGAATTTGGCTACGTCATACGTATTGATGCTCTCCACTTGTTTCTTGGATACGATACCAGCGGATTGGTGAGCCAAATAGTTCAGTACTTGCGGGAAAGGCTCGGTAGTCGTAAGCTTCACGACCTGGTATTTGCCCTCTTTGCTGTTTGCTTGCGTTTTGTCGGATACAAGTGAAGAAATCGGTGCGCCTAGGCCTTTTTCTAGAGCAGCTTTCACGCTATCGCCGCCGCCTGTTACTTTTACGCTATCAAGCGAAGCTGCGTCGGTAACAAGTTCGATTTTTGAAATATGCTCATGAAGCGTGAACGTACGGTGGTCAGGCACGGAGTTTTTGTCTTTCGCCCGATCAAGGGAGAAGATAACATCGTCTGCACCTACACGCTCGCCTGTATCTACGGCAAGCTTGTTTTTAATTTGAGCGAAATTAATATTGTCTCTTAGGATAAAGTAGTAATCAGAATTACCTTCAGCAATTGCATGATTGTAAGACAGGGAGCCGTCAGAAGTGATTTTATCGTCATCCGTCAGGTTCACCAAGCGAACGTACATATTGGTATTGATAATATTGATGGAGCCGTCATTGCCCTTGATCGGGTCAAGCGATGTCAAGGTCGGCATCGTCGATTGCAGTACCAACGCATCCTTGGCGCGCTTGGCTGTGTCTTTGAAATCAAGAGCTTCCCATGGAAGCGAACGGGATTTCGAGATGCGAACGGAATCTTTGTTCAATACTTCTTGGTTGAACGCTTGTGCCTTCAAGGAATTGTACAGTGGAGCAATATAGGCTTTGTCGAATACGAGCTGCTGCTCGAATTGCTTGTAGGTTTCCGTATACTCTGCCGGTGTTTGAGCGCCAGCAGCATCAATTAGAGCATCGATATCGGCATCCGCTAGAATGCTGTAGTCCCCGCCTGTTTTGAAAAGGGAACGAACCGCGTAATCCGGATTTCCAGTTACTGTTGTCCAGCTGGACAATGCGATATCGTAGTTGCCAGCGTCTTGCTGTGACTTGAAGCTGCCGTAATCAGCTTGTACATTGAGCTTCACGTTGAAGCCGTTTTTAGTCAGCTGATCGCGGATAATGTTAATGTCAGCCTCATTGCTGCTCATGCCGAGCAGTTCGATATCAGCCGGGCTGCTGTCAACGACTGGTTCTGTTCCTTCAGTCGGCTTCGGTGATTCCGCGGCGTCGTTCTTAGTGGTTACGCTGCAACCGCTGAGCATAATAGAAGCACTGAGCAGCAGCAAAGCGCCAAGCTTGGTTTTGTTCTTCATGGTATTCCCTCCAGATATATATTCTATTTCTATATTTAACTCACATTCATTCATCGTCCGTTCATGGTTTCGTAACGTAGAAGTCGATGGAATATGAATGAGTTACGTGTTTATAAAGCTGGATTTAGTCCAGCTTCGGGTCGAGTGCATCGCGCAGGCCGTCGCCAAGGAAGTTGAACGAGAGTACGAGCGCAATAATGGCAAGACCGGGATAAATGGCCGTATAGGCATGCGTCTCCAGGTACGCGCTGCCAAGCTTGAGGATGTTGCCCCATTCCGGAATATGCGGCTCTACGCCAAGTCCTAGATAGCTCAAGCTGCTGGTCGAGATGACTGCCGTGCCTATCGTAAGCGTGGACTTCACGATCATGGGCGCGATGGAGTTCGGCACGATGTGCTTGAACAGAATGGCGCCGTCGCTTGCACCGAACGCGCGCGCAGCTTGCACATACTCAAGCGTGGAGACCAGCATCACGTTCGCTCTCATCGTTCGGGCATAGGTCGGAATGGCTCCGATGCTCAGCGCTAGAATGAGATTGACGGTGCTTGCGCCGAATGCCGCAATGATGGCGATGGCGAGCAATATACCGGGAATGGCATACAGGATATCCAGCGCTCTCATGATTACGTTGTCCGTATGGCGTCCGTAATAACCGGAGATGGCGCCAAGCGCGCCGCCGATCACAACCGGAATGAGCGTGGACATGAGGCCAACGACCAATGAGATTCGTGCGCCGAACACGATCCGGGAAAATAAATCTCTGCCGAAATTATCCGTACCAAGCGGATAGGCTAGATCCGGCGATTGCAGAATGAAGCTGTAATTGTTATCGATGGCCATGCCGTAATCGAAGGTCAGATAGCTCGTAATGGACAACGTAAGCAAAAACAGAATAAAGAGCAGCCCGAGCATCGAAGTTGAGCTTCGGGAAAGGCGCTCTACCACTTCGCCAAGCTTGGAACCGGCCGTATGCCCCTTGTCGCGAAGCTTGGAGATGAGCAGCAGCCCGAGGAACAAGGCGAACAAATTGCCGCTGACCGAGGTCAAGAGAAGCACGGCAGCAACCGCCCACATCCAGCGAGGCAAAATGACCTTGTCGGCATGCCTAGCGATAAGAAGCAGTGCGGCAAGCTGCAGCACAGCGGCTATAATCAGCAGAAACATGCCAGTCAGAAATCCGTTTGCTACATAAGGCTTGAATAGATTAAGCGCGGAAACGGCGAAAACGAGCACCGTTGTAAGCCATGCATACGCGGCCAGCGTATAGGCAGCGCTTTTCTTCGCCTTCACAAGCTGGAAAGCAGAGGTGGCGATGAATATGTTGGCACTCAGCAAGCTGAGCAGCAACACATATCCGAGTGACCTCGTAGAACGTTTTATGGCACCATTTCGAATGAGATCCCTGCGAATTAGCGCCCATACGCCGAACTGAAACAGCGTAAACACGATATAGGCGAGACCGGCTATAAGTACGGCAGGCTTGAAAGCTCCCGTGCTGGGCATATAGCTGTTCAGCAGCAGGACAATCGCCAGAGCCAAGGATACGATGCCTGAGAAGCTTGCTTGCCCATACTCCTGACTGGACTTCAGCCGGAACTGGACTTCTTGCTTGGTGATGGACGGATTCGTCAAAAGTAGCACCTGCTTTAGTATTGTTTCATTTTGGAACGAATTCTCGGATCAAAAAACGCGTACAGCAAATCGACAATCACATTCACGATAGAAATGGTAATAGCTGTATAGACAACTCCGCCCATAATGCTCGGGATATCGGGAATGAACTGCTTGTCTACGATATAGCTTCCGATACCGCTAATATTGAATACTTTCTCCGTGACGGCTGCTCCGCCGAGCATGCCGCCGAACTGGAGGCCGATAACCGTAATGATCGGGATAAGCGCGTTGCCGACAGCATGCTTCCACAAGACATGCCGGCGTGCGAGCCCTTTTGCTTTGGCGGTCGTAATATAATCCTCATGAATGACCTCCAGCGTCGAGGAGCGCGTCATTCTGGCTACTGCAGCCGTTAGTCCCGTACCAAGCACGACGATTGGCATAATCGCGGACAGCCAATTGTCGGGATTATAAGTGGCGGGCAACCAGGGCAGCTTAATAGAGAAATTTAGGATGAAGATTAGCCCTTGCCAAAAGTTGGGAATGGACAGTCCAAGCAAGGCAATGAACATAAAGGTATAATCGAGAAAGGAATTCGGCCTTGTAGCGGACAGGATTCCAATTGGCAGGGCGATCAGAACAGCGATCAACGTCGAGATAAACGTTAAGGTTAGCGTAACCGGAAATTTATTCGCGATTGCCGTTGTTACGTTCTCGTTGCCAGCAAATGATTTGCCAAGATCAAAGGTTAATATGCCTTTAATCGTATTCCATAGCTGAACCAGATAAGGCTGATCCAATCCGTAAAGATGGTTGAACGTTGCTATTTGTTCGGCTGTAGCGGTTTCGCCCAGCAGATTCGCTGCCGGATTCATCGGCGAGATGTATAGAATCGTGAAGACTAGGAATGCGACTCCGAAAATAACGAAAATGGCCATGAACAGCCGTTCTACGATATATTTCACATAAGGATTGGCATAGATCGCCATCAGCAGATACATGGGCAATCCGATGATAACCGAAAGAACGATAAAGAAAGGGTTCATCGCCAGCGAATGGTAAGTGTCGCCGAACGTAATCTTTAGGCCGCTCTCACTAGACATGCGTTCCTTTAACTGCGCTTGCAGTGTTTCTTCGAACTTCCGTGCGGCGAGCTGTTTGGCTTCGCGAGCTGTCTGCTCCGCGCTGACCGTCTGCTTGAAGAAGCGATGCTTCCGCTGCAGCTGGTCCTGGGCTTCGAGAAGCAGCTCGTCCAGATAACCCGATTGCAGCAGCTTGTTTCTCGTTTCTTCCACGATGCGAGTGTAGCCGCTCTTGGATTTGAGCAGTTGATACGCCACATAAACGATAACCGTAACAGGTGCTCCAGCAAGCAGGAGAAGCAGCCTGTAAGATGGATGTAATAACATTTTGCGGTATATGGCGGCCAAACGATCAGCAAAGCCATTACCCGTTGCAGTAGCGTGCCCTATCAAGCTAGTCCGCTCCTTTTCGCTCAAGCTTTTTTTAATTGCATTATTCCGATCGATATAGTAGATTTTATTTTAAGGATAGAAAAAAGTCAATAACCTCAAGGTTGGATTGAAACTATAATCATTATACAATATATAATAGGGTAGAGATATAAATTAGTTACTTACTTTTTGAAATCTTTTTGGATTTTATTGGAAAATAATAACAACGTAGGTGACGATATGCATACATTACTTCAAGTTAACGATTTATCCGTATCATTCTTTTCTCATGATAAGGAAATAGAAGCCGTTCGCCATGTCAGCTTTGAAGTTCATAAAGGCGAGACGCTGGGCATCGTCGGTGAATCCGGGAGCGGGAAGAGCGTTACTGCCCGCACGATTATGAGGCTGCTGCCATCGCCGCCTTCTATGGTAAAAAATGGCGAGGTGTTATTCCAAGGGCAGAATCTAGCCTTCAAGTCCGATAAGGAAATGGAAGGTATCAGAGGCCGCGATATCGGAATGATTTTCCAAGATCCGATGTCCTCCCTTAATCCGACGATGCGGATCGGCAAGCAGATCGAAGAGAGCTTGATCAAGCACCGGAAGCTGAACAAGCAGCAGGCCAAAGCCGAGGCGATTGAGATGCTGAAGCTTGTAGGCATTCCGAATAGTGAAGCTCGCTACCTACAGTATCCCCATGAGTTCTCCGGTGGTATGCGTCAGCGGGTTATGATTGCAATTGCACTTGCATGTCGGCCGTCTCTGCTCATTGCGGACGAGCCGACTACTTCGCTGGATGTGACCATACAGGCGCAGATTCTTAATCAGATGAAGGATATACAGAAGCAGCTGGGAACGTCTATTATTCTCATTACGCATGATCTTGGCGTAGTCGCGGGCATGTGCGACCGTGTTGTTGTTATGAAAGACGGCGAGATCGTCGAGACGGGAACGACGGAGCAGATCTTCGCGAATCCGCAGCATCCCTATACAATCAAGCTTCTTAACGCGCTGCCTCGTCTGAACGAGAAGAAAAAGGCAAAGCCTGCTCCGACGCTCGCAAGGCAGGCGGATGATGTACCGCTGCTTCAGGTGCGGTCACTTAAGCAATATTTTGATATGGGCAAGGGGCAGATTGTTAAGGCAGTTAATGATATAAGCTTCGACATACGGGCAGGCGAGACGCTTGGGGTGGTCGGCGAATCCGGCAGCGGCAAGTCGACGGCTGGCCGCACGATTCTTCGACTAAACGAAGCGACAGGAGGCGAAGTGCTCTATCGGGGCATTCCGCTGCAGCAGTTGAACCGGACGGAAATGAAGACGATGAGGCGGCATATGGGGATGATTTTCCAGGATCCGTATGCTTCCCTTAATCCAAGGCTGCGCATTGTTGATATTATTGGCGAGGCACTCGATGTGCATGGGATAGCAACAACGAAGCAGGAGCGTCAAAGGCGCGTGGAGGAGCTGCTGGAGATGGTGGGGCTGAATGCTTCGCACGCGCTGCGGTACCCTCATGAGTTTTCCGGAGGACAGCGCCAGCGGATCGGTATTGCGCGGACGCTCGCCGTTGAGCCGGAGTTCATCGTATGCGATGAGCCTTTATCCGCATTGGACGTCTCCATACAAGCACAGATTGTGAAGCTGCTCGAAGAGCTCCAGCAGCGGCTAGGCCTAACCTATCTGTTTATTGCTCATGACTTATCGATGGTCAAGCATATCAGTGATCGCGTCGCGGTGATGTACAAAGGGAAAATCGTCGAGCTTGCCGAAAGCGAAGAACTGTATGCCAATCCGATTCACGCCTATACGAAGTCGCTGCTCGCGGCGATTCCCGTACCTGATCCAAAAGTCGAATCGTTGAAAAAAGCGGTGCCGCATACCGAAGCCGCCAAGGCCGACCCTTACGGACTGGAGCACTCGACTTTTGTTGAAGTGAAGAAGGGGCATTGGGTAGCGATTGCAGATCATTAAGATGAAGCATACAAGAAGGTCTTCCTATTACTGGAAGGCCTTTTTTGTTTTGTATGTTCAAAGGTTGTTTTCTTTACATTTCTATAATAATTGAACATTCTCCCTATAGTTTACGCATAGTCAGTAGAGTCGGTCCGGGCCATAATTGTAGATAGGAATGACAACGTTCGACAAGGGGGATGAAAGGTTTGAATCATGCAAAACGAAACTCTGCTTTACTGCTGATGAGCGGCCTGCTATTCGTGTTAACCGCATGCAGCGGAAACAATGGCGGTACGGTGCAGCCAACTACGGCTGTCAAGGAAGGTGGGGAATCTAAGAAACAGATTACTTTGACCTTTCAAAATCATTATCCCGATGCTACCGATGTGCAGCATAAGGTGATGAGACAAATTACGGATGATTACATGGCAGCTAACCCGAACATCAAGATCGAAGTCGATTCCCTGAATATCGACCAGCAAAAAATTAAACTAAAGACGCAAGCGGCATCCAACGATATGCCGGATATTACGGTTGTGAACGCAGCGGCGCAGATGGCGCCATTCGTCGATGGCGGCAAGCTGGCGCCGCTCAATGATATTTTGGACCGTGACGGTCTCGGCGAAAGCTTTCATAGCGGCATTTTAGATTACTATACGTTCGACGATAACGTGTACGCACTGCCTGATGGCAATAACATTGCCGTCATTTATTACAACAAAGAATTGTTTGAGCAGGCGGGCGTAGCCATCCCAACGACCTTTGACGATTTGATCAAAGCGGCAGAGACTTTCAACAGCAAACAAATCATCCCAATGGTGGTCGGCGAGAAGGAAACATGGACCGGTTCCTACTTCTTCATGAATATCCTCCTTCGTCTAGCGGGTCCGGGCTATCTGAGCGAAGTTCAAGCGAAAACGAAGGATTTCATGGACCCTGCGTTTGTTCAATCTGTGGCAAAGTTCCGTGAGTTTATCGAAGCTAAGGGCTTCCAAGAAGGGGCAACATCCTATGACTACGATTCTGCGGAGAGCCTATTTACTTCCGGCAAAGCGGCGATGTATTTCATGGGCACTTGGGCGACTGGGGCCATGGATGACGCGGAAATCAAAGGCAAGGTCGGTGTGTTCCCTTTCCCTACGGTAGATGGCAAAGGCGATCTAGATGAATATATGCTGGGGCCGGGTACAGGCTTTGCTTTGTCGGCGAACAGCCCGCATCTAGAGGAAGCGAAGGATTTCCTACATTACTTTATGACGAATTATCCGAAGGTATCGTTTGAATTCAAAAACGCGGTTGGCGTGGCGCAAGTCGTACAGGGGGATTTTGCACAGGCTGGCTATTCGCAGCTGGCGATTGATGTACTCGATATATTCAAGAAGGTAAAAGGCGGAGATATTGCTTTCGATAATACGATGGATCCAAGTACGACGCAGACGCATCTCAACAGCATTCAAAATCTGTTCGTATCCTCCATTCCACCGGAAGATACCGCTCGAGAGCATCAAAATGCATTTGAAACCAACAACCAGTAAACGAAACCAGATCATGCAAGGGAGAGGATAATTCGATGCACGCCGCCAAAATTTCAAAACTGACCCTTTCGGTTTTCGTTCTCCCTTGCCTCATTTTATATGTGGTGCTCGTATTTGTACCGATTACTGTCGCCGCCTATTATTCTCTGTTCCAATGGAACGGTATCGGAGAGAAGCTGTTTGTTGGCTTGTCCAACTATTCAACGATGTTGGCTCATGATCCTGTCTTTTGGCCATCGGTGTGGAGAACGATCATGTTTGCTTTCTTCTCGATGGCTGAGATTCCGATCGCCTTGCTCATTGCCGTGCTTCTGACCCGTTATGTGCGCAAGCCGAATTTCCTCGTATCGAGTTACTTTCTGCCGGTCATTCTCTCGGTGGTCGTAATTGGGCAGCTTTGGAAATCGATCTACAATCCGGCTTCGCTTGGAGGACTGTTGAACAATGCGCTTGATTTCGTAGGCTTGGAATCATGGACGAGAACGTGGCTTGCCGATCCCGAGGTATCGATTTTTGCTTTATTCTTCGTATCGCTCTGGCAGTATCTGGGCTACCATATTCTGATTCAGTTTACCGGAATACAGAATATTTCGCAGGAGGTATACGAAGCAGCCAAAATCGACGGGGCAGATGGCTGGAAAGCAGACCGTTACATCACATTCCCGCTCGTCGTTCCTGTCTTCAAAATCTCTATGGTTCTAGCTGTAATCGGCTCCTTGAAGGTATTCGACATGGTGATGGTGATGACCGCAGGCGGTCCGGCACATGCGACCGAGGTCATCTCGACCCACATGTACAACAAGACATTTGCAGCGCTGGAGTACGGGTACGGGAGTGCGATCTCCATCTTCCTCGTTATCGAATGTTTGCTCGCAACGGTGCTGCTCAATAAATTGTTCAAAAGCTCCGAAGATAGCATGCAGTAGCTGCACATGCACGGGAAGCAAGGGAAGGAATAACAGGCAATGAGGTGGACCGAATGAGGAAAATAGCGGTATGGATATTGTTTTCAGTTCTATTTGTATCACAGGTGTATCCGCTGGTGTGGCTGCTGCTTTATTCATTCAAGACGAATAAGGAGATTATGTCAGGGCAATTTCTGTCGCTGCCAGCCTCGCTGCAGTGGGACAATTACTCTTCGGCTTATACCGCGGGACATTATTTGCAATATTTAACGAACAGCCTGATCGTGGTGAGCATTACGCTGCTGTTCACTCTCGTATTAAGCGCGATGGTATCGTATGCCATTACCCGTTTCAATTGGAAATGGGGCAAGGCCGTCATGCTGCTCTTCCTGATCGGCATCATGATTCCGATTCAATCGACGCTGCTGCCGCTGGTAGTCATTTTCAAAAATATCGGCATTCTGAATACGCATCTCTCGCTCATTCTGCCGTACATCGCCTTTGCGATTCCGATCGCGGTGTTTATACTATCCGGCTTCTTCCGGACGGTGCCCCGTGAAATCGAAGAGTCCGCGAGCATGGACGGGGCATCGGTCTATCGCATTTTCTTTAACATTATGCTGCCGATCATTGCTCCTCCGCTCATGACGGTGACGATTCTGACGTTTATTGACGTATGGAACGAGTATATCCTGGCTTCGACCTTTATTTCTAAAATAAGCTTAAAAACGCTGCCTTTCGGGATTTACAGCTTCTTCAGCCAGTATTCAACGAATCATGGAGCCATTGGAGCCTATTTGATAATGGGTGCAATACCAGTTATAACCATTTATTTCATACTGTCTGAAAAAATAACGAAAGGAATGGTTGCAGGAGCGATAAAAGGCTGAAATATCGTGTTATAATGCGGACATTATTCATTATATTGCGACGAAAAAGGTGTTCAATAATGATGACAATGTTCAAATTCCGTTCATTCGGCACACGGTTATTTCTTTTATTCTCTGCATGTTCGTTCTGCCTGCTTATCGTCTTTTCATTATCGTATTCAAAGCGCTCAACCGAGCAAATCAACAGCATGCTGGGCGACGCGGCTTACAAAAACGTGTCCCAGGCACGCGAGCATGTCGAGCTGCTCTTGAAGGGCTATGACAGCTTAAGCCGATCAATCGTTACAAACACCGATATACAGCGCCTGCTTGGCAAGAAAGAGTCGAACTCAGCGGTTAGGGCAATCAACGAGAGGACCATTACGAACGCGCTGGGATCAATTTATTATTCTTGGGACGATGTTCTGGGCATCCACCTGTTTAATCTGGACAATGGCCTGTACAGCTATGGAAGCAGTACGCAAGTGATCGACCCGGACTTCGCCAGCCGGGCGTGGTATGAGCAGATTAAGCGATCGGCAGGAGAAACCGTTTGGATTGGCATGAGGCAGCATTCGGTTATTGATCAGAACGAGAAGGGACCCGTATTCATCTTTGGAAGAAAGCTGACGGACTTGCACAAATCCCATTCGATTGGCATGGTGCTGATCGAGATTAAGCCGAACGCGCTGCAGACGATTTTGAGCAATATGAATGTCACAGACCATACGATTTCGTTTCTTGCTGAGTCGGATAAGGTCATTGCCCATCTGGATGTATCCTTGCTTCAGTCGAAACCAAGCTTCATGCTGCCAATGATCGAGAACGCTACGTCCAGCCGTTTTGTTGCGGGTGATGAGCAGATTGTCGTGTCCAAGCTGAATACGAACAACTGGTATGCGGTAAGCGTAACGCCGATATCCGACTTGACGGTTGAGATCAATACGATCCAGCGGTTATTAACCGGTCTGACGATCGGCTTGCTGGTGGTATCACTCGTATTCGCCTTGCTGGTCTCGGTTACGTTTACGGCGCCGCTCAAGCAATTAATGCGGCATATGAGACTGGTTGGCCAAGGAAGGTTTGAGGAAGCCCCGGTTTTAAAATCGTTTAAGGAAACCGAGCTGCTGACCGAGGGCTTCAATCAGATGGTTCGGCGCATTAACGAGCTGATTGAACGAAACAATCAGGTGTCCGAGAGCGAGAAAATCGCACAATTGAATGCGCTTCAATCCCAGGTAAACCCTCATTTTCTCTACAATACGCTCGATATGGTGTATTGGATGCTCGATGAGAAGGACAACGAGTATTTAGGCAATGTCGTGTTAGCGTTATCGAGCATTTTTCGCTACAGCAGCGATTGGTCGAATGGCTCCTCAGCGACGCTTGGGGAAGAAATGGAGCAGATCAGGCGTTATGCGCTCATTACGCAGGCACGTTTCGGAAATAAGCTGAGATTCGAATTCGAAGGCGAAGAGTACGGTCTCGATCTGACCCTGCCGAAAATGACCCTGCAGCCGATCGTCGAGAATGCCGTCATACATGGCATTGGCCATGCGGGGAGCGGAGGGGTTGTCCGAATTGCGGTCGCTCGCATAGACCAGAATATCGTCATCACCATCGAGGACAACGGAATCGGCATTGCCCCGGAGAAGGTTGCCGTCATGAATGAGATGTTTGAAAATTCAGTACCTTTAAGCGGGCGATCCGGCGTAGGCCTCGCAAATGTTCATCGCAGGCTGGCCTATCGCTTCGGGACAGCTTACGGGCTTACGGTCCGATCTGCTGTTGGCCAAGGCTCACAGGTGATCATCACCTTGCCATTTCAAGGGATTCGGCGTGCAGACAGGGAGGCGGCGTTATGAGGATTCTGATTGTGGATGACGAACCGACGATACGCAATGGGGTGAAGCGGACGATTGAGGCTGCCTTTCCGTCGGCCATCGTGCAAACGGCCGATTCCGGGGAAGCGGCGCTGCCTTGCCTGCCGGAGGTCGACATCGTTTTCCTTGATGTAATGATGCCGGGAATGGGTGGGCTTGAGCTGCTGCGGGTTGGGAAAAAAGACTACGAGGACATTCGATGGATCGTCATCTCCGCGTATTCGGATTTTTCCTTCGCCCAACAGGCGCTTCGCTACGGGGCAAAAGATTATTTGCTGAAGCCGGTCGGCAAGCAGAAGGTCATTGAATTGCTGCAGGAGGCAGATGAAGCGATACGTGCCGAACGCTCGCTCAAAGTGGAGCTTGAGCAGCTTGACCGCCATATCCACTATATTCGGGAAGCCGTATTCCAGCGCTGGGCCTCGGGACTTGATACCGGCCACTACGATATGACTCCGATTGCACGGGAATACGCAGGCAGCAGGCTGATTATGGTCAGCCTGCTGCCTGAGGAGGATACCCGCAGAAGGCATCTGCTAGTGGAGGAAACGCTGACAGCGTGGATGAGCAGCTGCGGCAAAGGGTTTTGCGTCAGCTTCGGGGAGCGTTCGTTGCTAGGCGTGTTTCTCGCTTCCGCGCCGTTCAGGGACGGGGACATGCTTCCCAAGCTGCAAACGGAGCTGAACCAGTCATTAAACGGAGCGTTCCGGCTGCAGGTTTCACAGCCGGTGGCCGCTTTTGACGATATCCCCAAGCAGGTCACGCTCATGCAGGCACAAGCCGATGAGACGGTAGAAAAGCTAAGCCTGCCTGAAGCGAACAACAATGTAATCGTTCAGACCGCGCTGAAGTATATTCAGGACAATTACCAGAATAACCTGACGCTCGAGAAGGTCGCAGCCGCCGTATATTTGAATCCCGTCTATTTCAGCCATTTGTTCAAGCAAAGCAACGGGATGGGCTACAAGGAATATGTCATTCAGCTTCGGATCGAGCAGGCTAAGGAGCTGCTTAAGCATTCGACCTGCAAAATAACGGATATCGCGGAGCGGGTCGGCTACCAGGATATGCGGCATTTTACGCAGGTATTTCGGAAAGCGGTGTCCATGACCCCTAGTGAATATAGGCTTCAAGAGAGTAAAACAGGCTTTTAATCAATAGGATTTCAATAGAAAACAGGAGGGATCGTAGATGTTGAGAAAAATCGGCAAACCGGCAATCGTCCTTACGACAGCTTGCACGTTATTATTCTCCGTTGCAGCTTTCGCCGCAACAGACGGCAGCTCGAAGCATTGGGCTTCGGACACGCTGCAGGAATGGGTTTCGGAAGGGCTTCTAAAAGGGGATGCAGCTGGTAATTTGAATGAAAACCAATCGATAACGAGAGCCGAATTCGTGGCCTTGGTCAATCGTGTATTCAATTACAGCGACACCTCCTCGCAAGTATTTGCGGATGTTGCCGCAACGAAGTGGTATGCGGACGAATTTTCCAAAGCGTTTGCCGCAGGCATCGTACAGGGTGACGCTTCGGGCCTTATGAAGCCAACCGCGAGCATTACGCGGGCGGAGGCCGCGGTCGTGCTGGCGAATGCGTTCAAGCTGACTGCGCAAAACGCCAATGCCTATAGCAGCTTCAGCGACGGACAAGCGGTTGCGGCATGGGCGCAGGATGCGGTTAGCGCTTTGCTTGAGAAGCAGTACGCACAGGGAAGAACGGGCAATCAATTTGCGCCATCGGCGAAAATTACGAGGGCGGAAGCCGTAGTCATGATCGATAACGTGATGGGCTATCTGATTCATGCAGCTGGGACCTATAACCGCGATGCAAGCGGAAACGCGGTATTGAATATAAGGGATATTTCGCTTAATCAATCTAAAATTGCCGGAAATCTATATCTGACTTCGGGCATTGGAGAAGGCGATGCAACGTTGAAGGGTGTCGCAGTCAAAGGCAACCTTTATGTGGAGGGCGGCGGCGTCAACAGCGTCACGCTTGATGGCACGACGGTCGGAGGACAACTGGTCGTAAACCGCAAGCAGGCACCGGTCAGAGTCGTCGTCAGCGGGGAAAGCTCCTTGCCTAACCTTGTCTTCCAGCGCTCCGGCAAGCTTGTAATCGAATCGCCGAATACGGTTGGTACAGTGACGGTGGCTCCTTCTGATCCCGCGGCAGTCATCAGCATTACGGGGAAAATCAAGCGGCTCGTTATTGAAAGCGGAGCAGTGGTAGACCTGAGCAACGCGGAGATTGAGGTACTGGAAATCAAAGGCACCGGCGCGGGTGCGACCGTAACGGTAGACGCATCCTCACAGATCGGCAAAGCATTGCTAAGCGGCGCCTCCTCCATAAAAGGAACAGGCAAGGTGAATGAAGCCGAGATTCATGCAAGCGGCGTTACGATTGAACAGAGCGTTAGTACGGTTAACGTGAAGAATGGCTTGACAGCGATCGTGAATGGCAAAGAGGTGAAGGGAACAGCGAACAATACTGGCGGCAGCACGGGCGGCGGGAATTCGGGCACGACGCCGACACCTGGAGTTACGCCAACGCCAACTCCGACAGCGACACCGGTACCCACGGCAACTCCAACGCCAACGCCAACACCGGATCCCGTAGGTACCGTGAAATTCTTTGCCTTCACGGATGAGCAAGTGCCTGTGAAGCTTAGAAACTATCATCTCGTGCTGATCGGCGAAAAAACGCTTGATTACACGATGACCCTGCAGCCATCGATTTTCCCGGTTAGCAATGACGATATCGTTGCTTCCGTATTGGACACGGACGGGAAGGTATGGGTAGCCTCGGCCAATGAGCTGACTAGGTTCAATATTTATGAACGGGATGCAGGCAAAGTCGAGGTTTTCCGCCAGGATGAGCATTTCAAGGGCGAGATTCAAGCGCTGCTTGTGGAAGGCGATGTCATTTGGGTGCTGACGAACGATTCAGTATCTCAAATCAAATATAAATCGTCCATAAAATAACGAGGAGGGCTCACGATGAAAAGATGGACTAAGTCAATGGTATCGGCCGTTATTGGCGCCAGTGTATTCGCTTCGATTCCGCTCAGCGCCTTTGCTGCCACGGCAGCCTTGCCTAGCGCTAAATTTGCTCCCGTCGCGTTAGAGGAGCGGGCTCAGAAAGACATGAAGTATTACAGCGCTTCGGAATTTTCGGCGCTAGCTGACAAAGATGCGATCCTAGCCGGATTTGCGGCATCCTTGGTGATACCTAGCGATTTGCAGGTGCTTAAAGTGATCGGCGAGGAGCAATTGACGGCATTCGTGCAGGATGGCGATACCCTTTGGATTGGAACGAAAAGCGGGGTTACGCGCATGGATTTCAGCGAAGCGGATACGCGTGATTACGTGCAGTATTTATCAGGCCCCCGCTACCTCTACAATGGCGATGACGTCGTAACCGGGCTTTACAGCGATGGCAGCAATGGCGTCTGGATCCAGAACGCCAAGGGCGTCGTCCATTTGGCTATGGAAAATAAGACGCTGAAGGAAAAAGCGGATATTCAGGAAGATATCATGAAGACGGTCAATGACCGTAACGGAATGATTCCGGATCAATATTATTCGATCGTAAATGGACAATATGTGGGCAAGCCAAGAACGAATGACAATGACGGCTTATGGACAGCGGCATATGCCATTGGCGAGATTTTCCGTTACCAGACAGCACTGCGCGAAGGAAACGAGCAAGAACGCGCGGAGGCTAAAGCTGCTGCAACAAGAGCCACCAAGGCGGTACTGCTGCTGAATCAAATTTCGGGCCGCGCAGACGGTTTCCCGACGCGTTCCTACATCGTGAAGGGGGAGGAGCAGCGCAGCGGCTTATGGTTCGAAGTGAAGGAAGCCGGAGCAGGCGGATACGCGCTTGCGGTGAAATCACGCGAGGCTGTTGGCGATAAAGGCGCTGAAAACTTTCAGATTACCGATCCTGACTTAATCCTTGAAGCGAAGCAGGCTTACGAGACGATGACCGGAAGAACGTATGATGCGGATTGGGGAACCAAAAATTACTACGGTCCGGATTGGATTTATCCTGTCGTATTCGACACGACGGTGTCTGGTCCGCGCAATGTCGGTTACTTGGAGCCCGGCGTCGCTTGGCGCTTGAAGTCCGATATCAATGAGGATCTTGATCCGATGCTGGCGGCATTGTACCGCGACATGGGCATTTCGGATACGGACATCATTTATAAGGCAGATACGTCGGCGGATGAGGTGCTGGCCCATTTCAGTCTCTTCTATTACGCAGACCGCTATTTATTCGACGGGTCTTCCGGTGAGGATGCTCACTTGAAAGAGCTGACGGTCCAATTCGCAGACCGGATGATGAACCATATCCTTACGAATGATTTTAGAATCGTTGACGCGCATGGCAATTCCACGACATGGTCCAAATGGTTTGCTTCCTATTTCCTGAAGGATGATCCGGAAAATCCGGGGGAGTTTGCTTATGGCTATGAAGACGGGCCGCTGAACGCGATTGAAATTATGAGCTTTTTGAAAACGACGATGTATTTAACGAAGGGCAAAGCGGATTACAGCGAGCACTATGCGCAGTATGAGCAAGCCTATAATAATCTGTGGAATTACAGCTACGACGGAACGGAAAACGGCAAAGGCTACATCCACTTCGCCAAGGAGCATTTGCAGCGGAGACTGGATATCGTTCCTCGCGATTATATGGAGTTCGACGATTACAGCTCTGATCCGGCTAGGATCGAAGACATCGTCGCCCGTCAGGACGTGACGCTGTCCGTTAACTACTCCGATGAGCATTTGTTTACGATTTCGTTCATGCCATTGATCGAACTGGAGCTGGAAGAGGACCCGGGCTCCAGCCGGGTGAAGGATTTGCGGGAAATTTTGGACCAATGGTGGGTAAATATGAGCCGCGAGCTCAATCCGCTGTACACGTTCGTCTACCAATTCTCGAATCAGGATAACACGGATGTCGACCTGGAGTCGGCGGTATGGATGATGTACCGCTCGCCGCAAATTCGCATCGAGCTGCCGGTGATGAATTCAACCCGCAAGGATGTGCTGCATCTGGATGATTTCAGCGCAAGGGACGAAGAGGAGCTGCTGCTTAACCGCGTGCTTCCGCCGGATGAGAACAAAGTATACAAATACAACAAAAATCCGTTCGTTGCGGATGAGAATGTTAGCGACGGCGTATATGGCGGCGTGAATTACAATGATGGATACATGAGCAATTCAACGGCCTTTACGCTTCCTTATTGGATGGGCCGTTACTACGGAATGATCGAAGGCGAATAAAGGTTTCGGTAACCTGGCCTGGGCGCTGTCGGTCGTCATGACTGAATAGCCGTCCAGGCTTTTTAATTGCCTTGAACCGGTTGTTTCTGCCACGACTGTTGGAGTGCTGCCGCACGCGCTTGCGGCCATGAGGAAAGAGGAGATTATTATGGCTATCGTAATGGGGGTTGACGGCGGCGGCAGCAAAACGTATGCCGTCATCGTAAATGATCAAGGCATCCAGTTGGGAGCCGGAGTCGCAGGCTGCGGCAATCATCAAAGGATCGGCGTAGATGCGGCATTAGGCCATATCAAGCAAGCTATTGATTTGGCGCTGGAAAAGGCGGGTCTCCGCATGGACCAAATTGATTTTGTACAATACGGGCTTGCCGGAGCCGATCGCGCTATCGACTTTTCGCTTTTATTGCCTGCACTGGCTACGATTCCGTTCAAAAGCTGGGACGTTGTCTGCGATACGATGATCGGCTTGCGGACGGGCAGCAGGAGCCATGCCGGTGTCGTGCTCGTTTGCGGCAGCGGGACGAATGCGGCCGGACGAAGCAGCCAGGGGGAGATCGTCCAGGTAGGCGGCTTTGGCGAGCTGTTCGGTGACCGGGCAGGCGGAGAGTATTTGGCCGCGGCGGCATTTCAGGCTGCCGTTCGCTCATGGGAGGGCCGTGAAGCAGGTAGCAAGCTGACTGATTATGTTGCGGCTTATTTTGGCGATGACCATCTGGGCACTACCATTGAGCGGCTGCTCGACGAGGACATTTCCAACGTGCCGGAAGCGCTGACGATCGTGCTGCATGAAGCGGCCGCTGACGGAGATACGCTCGCTATCGGGCTGCTGAAAGATACGGGAAGAGAGCTTGGGCTGGCAGCAAACGCCGTTATCCGCAAGCTGGGCGGAAACCAAGGCAAACCGATTCCGATCGTGCTGATTGGCAGCGTGCTGCAAAAGGGGCGCAGCCCCCACTTGATGAATGAGCTGCAGGCGATGCTGCGGTCGGAGAACAACGATGATCAACTCGTCATTCCAGAAATGGCGCCTGTATATGGCGCGGTATTGCTTGCGCTGGAGCGGGCGGGCATTCATGGGACGGAATCGCTCGAACCTATTTTTGTACAATATGGAGGCTATCAAGAATGAAACATAAAGATTTGAAGGTCGCGGTTATTGGCGGAGGCTCTTCGTATACGCCGGAGCTTATGGAAGGGTTTATTAAAAACTACGATCAATTTCCGATTAAGCAGCTTTACCTTGTCGATGTGGAGGCAGGCGCGGAGAAGCTGCGCATTATCGGCGAGCTGGCGAAGCGGATGTTCGAGAAGGCGGGGCTTGCGGTCGATATTCGCGTCACTCTCGACCGGCGTGAGGCGATTAAGGATGCCGATTTCATCAGTACGCAAATCCGCGTAGGGCAGTTGGCGGCTCGTTCGCTTGATGAGCGCATTCCTGCCGAGCTCGGAATGATTGGCCAAGAGACGACCGGAGCGGGCGGCTTCGCCAAGGCGCTGCGCACCATTCCGGTCATTCTCGATATTTGCCGCGATATCCGTGAGCTTGCTCCGGATGCCTTTCTGATTAACTTTACCAATCCGGCAGGAATCGTAACGGAAGCGGTACTGAAATACGGAGGCGTAAAAACGATTGGTTTATGCAATCTGCCTATTGGACTCCGCAATCAGATTGCGGAGCTGTGCGAGGTTCCCGTGACCAAGGTACAGTTGGAATGGGTGGGCATCAACCATCTGAACTGGACTACCCGTATTATCGTGAGGGGCGCGGACATTACGGAGCAATTTCTGCGTGAGATGGCTGGCGCGGGCGGAATGACCATGAAAAATATACCCGATCTGGACTGGGACCCGCAATTTTTGCAATCGCTAGGAGCTTTGCCATGCGCCTATCACCGTTACTATTATTTGCGCGATGAGATGCTTCAAGAGCAGTTCGCGGCGATGCAGTCCGTTGGAACGAGGGCTGAAACGGTCATGCGGCTGGAAGATGAGCTATTCAAGCTGTACCAAGACCCTCAGCTTGCCACTAAGCCTCCCCAATTGGAGCAGCGGGGCGGAGCTTTCTATTCCGAGGTAGCGGTTAATCTGATGACGGCAATCTATAACGACAAAGGCGATATCCAAACGGTTAATGTACGGAATAATGGCATTATTGCCTGCTTGCCGGATGATGCCAGCGTAGAGGTCAATGCGGTTATCGATGCTGAAGGAGCGCATCCAATCGCATTATCCGAGCAGCCGGGACCACAAATTCGCGGACTTCTGCAAGTTGTAAAGGCCTACGAGGAGCTGACGGTCGAAGCAGCCGTTCACGGCGACTACGATAAGGCGCTGCAGGCGCTTTGCATTCATCCGCTGGTAGGCTCGGTAGCGTCAGCGAAACAGGTGCTTGACCAATTGCTCGCGGCACATCACCGTTATTTGCCTCAATTTACGATGTAGAGGATAAGGCCTGAAATAAAGAGTAAAAGTGAAACTAAATAGAACCGCGCTAATAAACAGCTGCTTTCCTGCCTATGTGCAGGGTAGTGGCTGTTTTACTGTGCCAGTTGGAACCTGAACTGTTACAGGTTAAGAACATGACCCGCTGCGGCCATTTTGTTTACTAGATCTGTTTAATCACGTCGCCCTTAAGGGTAAATGATAGCAGCTTGTGCAGGCTTCAAGTTTGCAAATCACGATAGGAAAGGAGGGATAGCAGATGCCTTGGACAAAAGACGAGTACCCCGATTCGTTGAAAAATTTCATGGCACCTGTTCGGAATAAAGCAATCGAAATTGCCAACGCGTTATTAGAGGATGGCTATGAAGAAGGCAGGGCTATTGCAATTGCCACGGCTCAGGCCAAAGAATGGGGCGAGAACCGTGATAAGCAAATTCGGAAAAAGGATGCGTAGACGAGACCTCATCCTCATTCCTTCCCTCACAGAGGAAATGGCGAGCAGCCCGCGAATTTTTACTAATGGGATTGAATCTATAAGTCATTAATCGTAAACGCGGTGAATAAATGGACAGGAACCGAGTAGAATATGAAGCGGTTAGAGCACGCATATTTCCCTTGCTCCTAGCTTAGCATACCGTCTGATGAAAAACGGGCTGTGAAGGAGTCATTAACATCGTAAGTGAATGCAAGAGCTCACAGATATATACAGAAAAAAGCTGATCGAGGGAGGAAAACCGCGATTAGCTTTTTTTATTCCATAAGCTACTGGAGCGCGGACGTGGTACTGGGCAAAGTTTCTGATTTGGCAAGCTCGGTACGCTTTCGCTTCTTTTTATAGAAGGATAATACGCCGGAGGTGACGGCGATTGAAAGTGCGGAGTACAGCCCGCTCGTAAGCGAGAATGCGGTTAAGCTGGTGAGTACGACTAGGAGGTCGAACGTAAAGTTGATTTTGCCGGGATTGATCCCGTAGTTATTATGCAAATAAATCGCAAGGATTGTCGCCCCCCCAAAAGAAGCGCCATTCTTGAACAGAGCAGTAATGCCAGCTCCGATAATGGCTCCACCTCCTATAGCCCCGATCAGTGGTGAAATTGTAAATACGGGCAGTAAGCTATCCATGCTGCTGAACAAGGAAAGAAGAACGATAGCCAGCATGGTTTTGAGCGTAAAGGACCTGCCCATGTAAAAGTAGGAGAATACAAAAAACGGAAGGTTGAGCAAAATGAACAAATAGTGGAATTGGACATGGAGCAGAGGGGATATGCTTAAAGAGAGCCCCGCCGTGCCTCCGGTAACGATATGTGAATGCTTCAAGATGACCAGACCACTGGCCGTAACGAGACAGCTTGCTGCAAAACGAAGCCATTTTATTGTGTTTGCCTCCACTTTGTCGGTTGACTTCCTTGCCATATCGCATGCACCGCCTGCTTGAATTTGTTCATTTAAGCATACAAAACAAGAAGGAATGGATATATGATAAACTGAATGGAATTTATGTGAGTTTAAGTAACATTGAAGTAAATAACAGCATTTGTTCTGCAATGTGAAGGAGGGGGAATTATGATCGATCCCATTGACAGAGCGCTGCTCCAATTGCTTCAAGAGGATGGACGAATGACGGTAAGCGAGCTGTCCAAGCGGCTCTCCCTTAGCCGCCCCAGTATTTCGGAACGATTGCTTCGCCTGCAGGAGAATGGCATCATAACGGGATTTGGCGCAAGGGTGTCGCCGGCCGCGATCGGGAGAAACATTCAGGTCATCATACAAATGAGCGAATTGAAGGTATTTCCAACGGAGTTTGAGAAGCGAATCATGAATGACGATGAAATTATGGAATGCCATCGCGTAACGGGTACGGTCAGCTATATTTTGAAAGCGTCAGTTACGGGGATGGATGCGCTAAGCGAGCTTGTAGAACGGCTTATGCCCTTCGGCAATGTCAATACTTCGGTTATTCTCTCCTCCCCAGTGATGAACCGGAGCATACTGCCGAAGGCGTAAGCGGCTAAACAATCTTATCCTCAGTCCGCATGGATTTTTGATGCAGATTAGCTCTACAAGCAGTTTGATCTCGTTCCGTATCGTCAGCCTTTAACCGAGAATTGAGTAGTTACGCATGATATAGTATCTATACTCCACGCTAGATAGTGATGTTTTTTTCCCTTCTTCCCTATAGGTAACAACTTCTCTAGAATAAAGAAGCAAGCTTGGACAGCGCTTTAATTGCTTGCGAGCATCGAATCATAAGGAGCTGAGTGAAAATGCAATTTCGTCATTTGGGGAAAAGCGGTTTGAAGGTTAGTGAAATTAGTCTAGGCAGCTGGTTGACATATGGCGGATACGTTGAGCGCGATCATGCCGTGAAGGCTATTCAATCGGCATATGGACTTGGCGTTAATTTTTTTGACACGGCGAATGTGTATGAACGGGGAGAAGCGGAGAAGCTGCTGGGCGAGACGCTGCGGGCATTCCCGCGTGAATCCTACGTGCTCGCGACTAAAGTATTCGGGGAAATGGGCGATGGACCTAATGACCGCGGCTTATCGCGCAAGCACATTATGGAGCAATGCCACGCCAGCTTGAACCGACTAGGTGCAGATTATGTGGATTTGTACTATTGCCATAGGCATGACCCCAATACGCCAATGGACGAGACGCTTCGGGCACTCAGCGACTTGGTGCGGCAAGGAAAAGTATTATACGTAGGGGTAAGCGAATGGACGGCTGCTCAGATGGTAGAAGCGCACGCGATTGCCGATCGCTACTTACTAGATCGTATCGTTGCTAACCAGCCGATTTATAATATGTTTAATCGTTATATTGAGAAAGAAGTCATTCCGTATGGTGAGCGCAGCGGGATTGGCCAAGTCGTATTCTCGCCGCTGGCTCAAGGGCTTCTTACCGGCAAATACAGCTCGGTAAGCGATATTCCTGAAGGCAGCCGCGCATCGAAGCTGGAAGGCATGCGCAAGGGAGTAACGGAGGAGAAGATTGCGAAGGTCATTGAGCTTGGCCGAGTGGCGAAGGAGCTTGAGCTCACGGTAGGGCAGCTTGCTTTGGCTTGGATTCTAAGACAACCTAATGTAAGCAGTGCACTGGTTGGCGCAAGCCGTCCGGAGCAGGTAGAGGAGAATGTGAAGGCTTCGGGAATTAAGTTAAGCGCGGATACTCTAGCCCGCATTGAACAAATACTGGGGGCATAAGCAACCAGAAGAATAACAATAGTCCCTTTGCAAGACTGAGCTGCCTTTAGATTCATTAAGGCGGCTTTTTTGTTATGGGCGAGACGGCAAGCTTGACGATTGTCTAAGGCAGCGGTACGATTGAGTTTAATGTTTCCTTCTTTACTAGATTTTAGGCGTGTCATGCACGGGAGAAGGAGAAGTTAATAGGGTAGGAGAGAGAGTGATGAGAAAGCTTTTTGCCATCGAAAATGTATATGTCTTGCTGGCGTCTTGCGTCGCGATATGGCTGCTATTCGCAGGAGAGTTTATCGGCGTGGCAGACAACGGTGACTTTCTACGTATGATGGGCTCGGCGGGATTGAACTATTATGATGCATCGGAGTCATATGAGGATCGCTTTTTTGGTTATGCGCACGCATACTTCGCGTATGATCATTTTTTTCGGGGCTTTTATCCGTCTACGCAATTTATTGTTGTAACGATAGCTAGGTTTATTGGAAAGCTGTTTAACGGTTCTGCGTTTGACGTTCGGATTCTTGGCGGTATTTATGCAGCTTTGCTGATTGCGGCAGGTTATCTTATTATTAAATACAACAAGACAAAGTCGGTTACCACGGCGGTTGTGCTGGCGCTGCTCATGCTGCTTGTCTTCTCTGATATCGGGTATTTAGCATACTTTAACTCTTTGTTCGGGGAGCCTGTATCGTTTGTATTCCTTCTGCTGACAATCGGTCTCGGACTGCTGCTTACGAAGCAAGAGGAGCCCTCCCGCAGGACGCTGGCGCTTTTCTTTGCAGCCATTTTGTTTCTTGTTTGCTCCAAAACGCAGAACGCGCCGATTGGCGTGGGCTTTGCCCTTCTTGGCCTACGGTATGCTTGGCTCAAAGAAGATAAAAGCTGGCGCAAGCTCGCGATTATTCTATCCGCAGTGACTTTCCTTGCTTCTGTCGTCATGTACGCAGCAGCGCCGAAGGATTTCAAGCATATTAATATGTATCAAACCGTGTTTTTTGGCATTTTGAATCAGTCACCGGACGTAGAAGGAGATTTGAAGGACCTTGGGCTGCCTAGCCGTTTGTCGGTGCTTGCAGGAACGAATTATTTCCAAGGAGACACGGCAATCAAGCAGAATGATCCATCCTTAAAGGCTGAATTCTATGACCGAATCTCGCATATGGACGTATTGTTGTTTTATCTCAAGCATCCTGCCAGGCTGATCAGCAAGATGGAGTATGCAGCGGAGAACGGGATGAGCATAAGGCCTTACTACTTAGGCAGCTTTGAGAAATCAGAAGGCAAGCCGTCAGGCGCGATAGCATACAGCTACAGCACATGGAGCGAGTTCAAAAGGCATCATATGCCTAACGCATTGTGGTTTATCGCGGTTGTTTACGGGCTGTATTTCGCGGTGGCTGTCTTCGAATGGCTGCGGCGCTACGATAAGCGTTCCCGCATTTCGGCCGAGCTGTTGATATTGCTTGGCTTGACCGGAATATTCAGCTTCCTTATCCCGATTCTTGGCGATGGCCAAGCGGATATGGGCAAGCATTTGTTCCTGTTCAACGTGGTGTTCGATATGATGCTGGTTGCAGGCGTCGTGTGGCTTGTATATCAGATGGTCTGCTTGGCTTCGATGCGAAGCAGTCGCATAGTGTAGCATTTTCTGCAAGAGTACGGAAGCACTGAGGCTTTCGTACTTTTTTGTGCTTCGGAATCTTAATGCCCCATTCAGTCTGTCGAGCAACAAAGAACAAGGGGCTTCTTCGCTGTACACGTTTCTTATTCGAAGAGGAGGTATGGCATGTACGTATCCAAGCATGTGAAAAACGGTGAGATTGCTATACATTACTTGGACTCACTCCATGGCTCCGATCATGCAAAGTCGACATTAGTTGTTTGCCCTGGGTTATCAGAAACCGCGGATGAGTATATTGATTTGCTTGAAGCTGTGCAGCCAAGAAGGAGCGTTATCCTCTCTTTCCGAGGACGAGGTGAAAGTGAAACACCCAGCTTTGGCTATAACCTCGAAGAGCATATTTCTGATATTGAAGCCGTTGTGCAGGATGCCGGACTAGGTCCCTTTCATTTGTTCAGTTACTCACGCGGCGTTTCTTATGCATTAGGATATGCATTAAAGCACAAGTCGAAAGTTAAATCGATTATGGTTGGAGACTATCCACCAGAGCACAGGGCAATGGATAAAGAGTGGCCGGAAGATTACATCGATAACTATCTCATTCCATCTAACCGAACGCAACAAATTAGACCGGACGCAGTAAGAGGAATACAGAAGGAATCGCGGCAAATCGATATAAAAGGAAATTTTGATATGCCTGTTTTAGTTGCACGAGGTTTGCTTGAAGGTTCATTGGTGGCTGACTCTGATCTCGAACGGTATAAAAGTATGTGCTCGAAGTTAACGGTCAAGGAATATGCAGCTTCGGGCCATGCTCTTAAGGGACAGGACAAAGAAACGTTTTATAAAGACATTGTTGCATTTATAGACAGCATAGATTAAGTGATAACCCTATTTGCTATTGATTTCTGTAAGGAATATATGGCTAGTTCACAAGCGTATTAAGTGAATTGCTCGAGTTGCCGTGCAGCAGCATAAGGCGTTAAATGGGCGCCGGAACTCGTGCGGTTTACATCATTATTGCATATCCGCCAAAAGGAGAAATGATATGATTGGTTTTGATGAGAGTCCCGGATTTTTTGGATTCCTAAAGGAGATGCCGTTATTTTTCAAACTGTTTGGAGGATTCGTCTTTGCTCTCGTTGCTGGCACATTCCTCTATGTGATTGTTCGGGGTATGAGAACCTGGATGGGCAATAATGCTTCAGAAGTCGTAACAAGATCCGCAAAGGTCGTGGATAAACGAACCGATGTATGGGGAGGTTCCGGAGATTCCAGCGCAAATACGGATTACTACATTACATTCGAGATGGATGATCAATCGCGTATTGAATTACCGGTTAGAGCGGATAGATACGGCCTCATTGTAGCAGGTGACCAAGGGGAACTTACGTATCAAGGGACACGCTTCAAACAATTTCACAGACGGACGATCGGATAGGAAAAATCATTAAGCTATCTAAAAATAGTTGAGAGCGGAGATAGAAAATGAATCAATATGTCATTGGAATTGACTTAGGCGGTACAAATATTAAGTCGGCGATTTTCAACGCGCAGCTTCAAAGCATTCACGAAAGAAGCGACCTCACGGAGGCAGCAAAAGGGCCGGCCCATGTGTTAAATAGAATAAAGGAAATCGTTCAAGAGATTATGTCAGCAGAAGGAATCCATCCATCCTCGATTACATGCATGGGAATGGGCATCCCCGGATTGCTTGATCCGGATGAAGGCCTATCTATATTCTCACCAAACTTTCCCGAATGGGAGAACATTCATATTGTGGATCAGATGAAAAGACACTTTGACTTTCCTGTATTTATCGACAATGATGTCAGGGTAAATCTGTATGGTGAATGGTTGTATGGTGCAGGCGTCGGTTACAAAAACGTGGTTTTGATCACGTTAGGTACCGGTTTGGGATCGGGAATTATAATTGATGGGAAAGTACTCTACGGTACCACCTCTAGCGCAGGTGAAATCGGGCATATGAATATGTACCGTGAAGGCCGTCCTTGCCGTTGTGGAAGCTCGGGCTGTCTAGGGAGGTATGTCTCTGCGATAGGAATGGTTAAAACGTTCGTAGACAAGCTTGAGGAAGGGCGGTCTAGCATTCTATTGCAATGGGTAGGAGACGATCGGACGGCGATCACTGCCCATATGATTTCAGAAGCATATGATCTTGGAGATCCTCTTGCCATGGAGGTTATGAACGAAACAGGGGTGCTTCTTGGGTTTGGTCTTTCGAATGTAATCAACCTATTGAATCCAGAAGTCATTATCGTTGGCGGCGGTATGTCAGCAGCCGGTGATCGTTTGCTCCACTCCGTACGGGATACCATTGGTAAACATGCTTTGAAGCTTTCTTCCCAGGCTTGTAAAATCGAACAAGCGAAGTTAGGTGGACAAGCAGGTATGATCGGCGCTGCTGCATATGCGAAAAGTAAGATGGCTACATAATTTGCTCACAAATAGGACGAGGCTGTCGGTATGAAACGGCAGCCTCGTTGGCGATGGGGCAATAGAGTTGAATAGATTAGTGTCAGAAAGCAGGTGATAGGATGAATCACCTAGATTTATATGAGTTGGAATATTTATTTGAGTGTGAGGCAAGCCTCATCGAAGAAGGAATTCCATGGGTATATGGTGATGCAAAGTTTAGCCTAGCTAGGGAGAATAGAGAGATTGATTTTATAATTGGCATAGCAAGTAGATGCGGGGAAGTGATCATGAGAGTAGATCAACGTTCTCTGTTGCAATTAACTTTAGAAAACATCGATGAAATATTAATTTTTAAGGAACAGCAGTCAGAAGGCATAAGCATTAAGTTTGTGGATGGTAATTATGTGCGACCATTAACCATTCATACAAAGCCAGAGATAAGAATTACATGGGGAACATCATTAGAGCTTCAGAGATAACGGAAAATGGGCGGAGTCTCAGAATGTTTGTTAGATGGATAAATAAAATTATTTTTTCCTATGTCGATTTCAGAATTGTTCATTCGTCGTCCTTCATAGATAGACAAATTTAAGCGGGAAGGTTGTTGAATAGTTATGGGAGCAAAAATGAACTCGTATTTGATGTCGGAGGATGCAAGAGGTCAGGCGGATTTTTATATAGGGTCACTCGGTGGCGAAATTCAATTCCTCAGCACATTCGCTGAAACGCCGGGAATCCCCGAGGCGATGAAGGATAAAGTGATGCATTTGGCTTTGACAGTGGCAGGTGCCAATACGTTAATGATCTCCGATTCCTTCGAGCCGGTTGCGTATAACCGCAGCATCTGCCTTTCATTGAACTATGATGACGAATCAGAAGCCAGAACAGTTTATTCCAAGCTAAGCGAGGGCGGCGAAAGCAAATTTCCTCTCGCGCTTCAGCCATGGGGAGCCTATTATGGAGAAGTGGTAGATAAATTCGGTGTCACTTGGATGATTACCAAACAGTAAATAGTAAGCTTTTGAAAGACATGTATATGGATCTCAGGTGCAGAGAAGTGGTGAGAAAACACCTATCATTAAGCATTCAACTTTTGGAACATTATTAGAATAAACTAGGAGCATATCATATGGATATGCTCCTAACTCTGTTACAAGCAGCAAGCTACCGTGCAAAGTAATTATTGGAATCCCGAATCGATTGGAGAGGTCATTTATCATTTCTGGATTAGGTCCTGCATCCAAGCAGCTGCCGAGTTTGTATAAATACTTTTGTTCAGAATGTGCATTGAGTACCGTAATCGTTGTGAGGTACAATCGAGCCTATGAGAATGATAATGATTATCATTATTTAGGTTTGCAAAAATGAGTGGACATAGGAGAGGGTACGGTCATGGCTTTGCGAGGATTAGTAAAAGCAGGATACATATCGTTGTTTTCGGCAGCTATCATGCTGTCTGGATGCGGCGCTGAGGGTAATCAAACGGAGAATGCTGTGGTACAGCAGCCTTCAGCAACAACGGAAACGAACACTAGCCAAGCAGGAAATGCGGCAGCGGAAAAAAGAGTCGTAACGGACCAGTTCGGGGAAGTAGAAATACCTGTTCAACCGAAACGTGTAACTGCATTATATCGCGAGGATTATTTGGTTGCTCTTGGAGTGACGCCGATTGTGCAATATTATAACCCAATGTGGGGCAAACAGGACTACCTAGAGCTGGAGGTTCCATTGTTAGATGTGACCGGCAGCATCGAGGCACTTCTTGCATCTGAGCCTGATTTGATTATTACTGCTGGAGAGGGAGATGCAGCCCAGTATGAGAATTACTCGAAGATAGCGCCTACTTATCACATTACGAACGAGGTTCTGTCCGACACCCGTGAAACGTTGAAGACAATCGCGGATCTGGTGGGGTTGCCAGAGAAGGCCGAGCAGGTGTTGCAAGACTACGAGAGTAGGATTGGCCAAGTGAAAGAGGAGCTGAAATCGGCGCTTGGAGAAGAAAGTCTCGTTGTGCTGCGGATGAATGTGGTTGACCATTCCATCAATATTTTTGGCACTAAGAACATATTTATTGGAGAACTCCTTTATAAGGACTTGGAGCTCAAAGCGCCTGCTTATGCAGAAGCGATGACCGAGGGAAATATGGTATTGGCTGAGGAATCCTTGCCAGAGCTTGGGGCGGATCATATCGTGCTGCTGCCTTCCAACGGAACGTGGGAGGATGAGGAGAACGCCAAAGCATTGAAGGAAATGCTGGATAGCCCCATATGGAAATCCATTCCTGCTGTGAAGGAAGGCCATGTGTATCCGGTTGAAAGATCATATTGGCAGACGGGTGCCATCACCGCGAATTTCAAAAAAATGGACGAATTGCTGAAGCTGATGGCTCCTTAATGGTTCGATCATAAAAGCCAGCGTCTTGCTAGCCGTTTCATTTCTAAAAAAAGAGCAGCTTTCAACTATGGTTGAAGAGCCGCTCTTTTTGCGTTACAATAAATAATGATAATCATTCTCATTATTGAAGCGGGGTTTCAACGATGGAAGAACACAACAGCGAACTTATGATTACGGCTCCTGCCGCTCAATATAGCCTGCAAACGATTCGGTTCATCAGAAATGCGAAGCGTGATCACCGACCAGTGATACCAGAAAACTTCTATGCCCTTCTCCTTGTGACTAGAGGACGGGGCAGCATTCACATGAAGGGCGAGGCTTTTGCGATGGGTACGGGAAAATGCTTCTTGCTTCGACCAGAAGCTTCTGCCGCATTGGAGCTGGAAGGCGAAGGCATTTCCTACTACTTGCTCATATTCGGATTACAGTCGGTTAAAGAGGATAAAGGAGGGAAGAGCTTACTGCCAGCGAAGGCGGAGCTGGCATGTACGCCATTTGCCAGAGTGCTGGAGCTGATCGAGGATATTTATGGCTGCACGCATGAGCAGGAAGAGTTGAGACAATTTCACTGTTATGTCCGCTTTCAGGAGCTTCTTCTGCTGCTCATTAGCCAGAATCAAGACCATGCAGCTGTAAACGGCAAGATCGGCTCAGTTGAATCGGAAGGCATTGACCAGTCCATTCGCCATATCCAGCAGCATTACCGGAATGTGCTGACGGTCGAGGAGCTGGCTGATCTGGCGGGAATTGACCGATGGAAATATACCCGTCTGTTTAAGGAAAAGACAGGGCTGGTGCCGCTCCAATATTTGAATGGGATACGGATCGAGCAAGCCAAACGCCGGCTGACGCGGGGAGAAGAACGCTTATCTGAAGTTGCGGAGCATGCCGGATTCACTAATGAATATTATTTCAATAGACGCTTTAAGCAAATGGTTGGCGTGTCGCCGGGACAATTCCGTCGCAGTCACCGCGACCAGCCCAGGGTTGCGGCTCCGTTTTTGGAGGATTTCCTTGTCGCGCTTGATATATTGCCGATTGTGCAGTATTCCCACGCGAAATGGGGGAAGCAGGATTACTTAGCGCTTCACCATGTCCCGACATTCGATGAGCTAAGCGAAGATTTCACAGCGCTGTCTGCTCATAATCCCGATTTTATTATTTTGCGGGATCGTTATGAGAACAGTGAATATGTACAATGCCGCAGCGTGTCTCCTCTTTGTGTTTTGGATGAGCATAGCGACAATTGGCGGGCGCTGCTTCGAATGGTCGGCAGTTATGTCGGTCGTTCGGAGCGGGCAGAGGAAGTCATTGCGGGTTACGAGGCAAAAGCAAGTGAGGCTCGTACAAAGCTGAGCAGCGTGAGCGGAGAGACTGTCGCATTTCTGCGAATATCAGCCGATTTCGTTCATCAATACACGGATACGGGGAGAGGTTTTGCCACTGCCGTACTTTATGGAGACCTGGGCTTGTGCCCGCACCGGATACAAAAGGCGGAGTCCGGAGGAAGCACTGCCAGAATGACAAGGCTCTCGCTGGATGAGTTGTCCATGCTAACGGCTGATCATTTGTTTGTTACATTCGATAAATGGCATAGCCAGGCTGACGGTGAAGAGAGGGCGCTGCTTCAGCATCCGCTATGGTCGGCTCTTCCGGCTGTAAGAAACAACCGCGTATATGAGGTGGATTTTATGACATGGATGAATTACGGCGTGATCTCCAATACCAAGAAAATAGATGATATCCTGCATGCGCTTGCTTAGTCAATGTGTCTATGATGGGCGCGAATTGCAAAGTTTGTACAAAATCTCCTTACAGTTTGTCCATTGATCTAAAGAGAGATCAAAGCCTACAATTATAGTGAGAATCAATCTCAAATATAAGTTCAGGAGGAAATACGTTGACGGAGCAATTGGAATTATACGATGTCACAATTATTGGCGGCGGCCCTGCTGGGATGTATGCTGCTTTCTATAGCGGAATGAGAGATTTGAAAACCAAGGTGATTGATGCAAATGAGCAGCTTGGAGGCCGTATGCTGATCTATCCTGAGAAGATGGTTTGGGACGTTGGCGGCGTGACGCCTACACTTTGCGAGAAGCTAATCGTACAATTGGAGCAGCAGGCGAAAACCTTCGATCCTACGATTATACTAGGTACGCAGGTTTATGGGATGGAGCAGCAGAAAGACGGCACGTACATCCTCGTTACATCTGAAGGGGAGAAGCACTGGACGCGCACCATTATTCTGGCAATCGGGCGCGGCATTCTGAGAATGGCGAAGCTTGAGCTTGAAGGGGCTGAGCGTTACGAGGTTTCTAACCTGCACTATACGGTTCAAGAGCTGGAGCCTTTCCGCGGCAAACGGGTGCTCATATCCGGAGGCGGCAATTCGGCAGTTGACTGGGCGAATGAGCTGGAGCCTATCGCCAAGCAGGTTACGGTCGTGCACCGGCGCGAGCAATTCGGCGGGCATGAGAAAAATATTATCAAAATGAAGGAATCCTCCGTTGAGGTACGGACGCCGTATGAGGTGACCCAGCTGTCCAGCAGCAATGGGGAGATGATTGACCGCGTGACGGTTGCCCATTTGGAATCAGGGGAGACCGAACAATTCACCGTAGATGCGGTGATCGTCAATCATGGGCTGAAGGCTGATTTCAGCGGTATTAAGGATTGGGGCCTCAAGATGGATGACTGGAATGTATTTGTCAACGGGAAGCTGGAGTCGAACCTTCCGGGCATATTCGCAGCGGGCGACTTTGCCAACTTCGATAGCAAGCTCAATCTCATCGCTGGGGCGTTCACGGATGCGGCACTAGCTGTGAACAGCGCGAAGCTGTATATGGACCCCGAGGCACCGAAAGTGGCCTATGTCTCCTCTCATAATGAGCGGTTTAAGGAAAAGAACAAGGCGCTTGGCGTTGTGGAGGAGTAGAACAAAAAGGATGGAGTCTCGTTGCTGAGGCGCCATCCTTTTTCCAATGGATGAAAGATTATACACGATACAATCTATCCCTTTATTTTAAATCACACGTTAGTTTAGCGCAGGTTTGGGGTATACATACTTATAAACGAAGGGAGATGCAGCGCTATGCCAGATTACTTGAATGTGACCTCTGAGATTCCGAACATTAATCCGGATAATAAACCGGAAATAACGCCGCCGTCTTCTCCAGAGATCTTGCCTAATCAGCCGGCACCGGAAATTATTCCGCAGACACCGCCCGAGATCAAGCCGGTTGTCATCCCTGAGATTAAACCGGATGTTCCACCGGAAATTCCACCGGGTACGTAACACAATGGCCAAGAAAGCTCTGTGATGAACGGAACTGGCTCCTGTATATGAGACAGGGGCAGTTCCGAACATATTCACAGGGCTTTTTTTATGGCTAGGAGAGCTAGTTGAAGAGAGGCAGTAAAACGGTTGACAAAGGTTGGGAGTAAGAAATTCGGATCATATCAAGGCAGCCATTTCCGTATGGATGGCGCTCATTTTCGRCAGCAACGCAGTAAGCATTGTTATTTTTCAAAGGAAGATGTAAGACATTAAGAGGAATTGTTCCTGCCTGCTGGAAGCTTTTCTAAAGCGAGCGTTGTTTGCTGACAGGAATCATTCCTTTTTTGTCGAAAAATATAGCTATGAAAAAGAATAGAAAAATACTCGTATACTTAACTTTATTTATAATAGCGCTAACAAGCCTGCGGCTTTATTGGCTCTTTGTCGTAACGCCACCGGAGCCTGCGCATGCCATTCACGGCGAATTGGATCTGCGTGAGTGGGATTTCGAATCGGGGAGGGCCATTTCGCTTAACGGGGAATGGGCGTTTTATCCGAATCAATTGCTGACGAATTCAGCGTCCATCGATAAGGAAAAACAGCCTCCCATGCAGATGCTTAACGTTCCGGGCAATTGGAACCATGTTTTTGGAAACGACAAAAATCCGACCTTCGGTTACGGTTCATACCGCCTGCTCATACAGGTCAAAGCGGATGAAGACCGCATTTATGGCATCCATTTGCCGACGACTCCAGCTTCGTCAAAAATCATTGTAAATGGCCGGGTAATCGCTCAAGCCGGGGAGCCGGGCGCATCGGCTGACAGCTATAAACCGCGAATCGCTCCCTATTCGGGAACCTTCTCCTCGGGAGAAGAAGAAATCGAAATTATTGTTCAGGTTGCTAATTTCAATGATCGGATCGCGGGGGGGATCTATTGGCCGATTAAATTCGGAAGCGACCAGGCCGTACACAAAACGACATGGTTTTCTGCGGGTCTCCAGCTGTCGGTATGTTTGGTTTTACTGGGCCATGCTATTTATTCCGCTATTCTATATGGAATGGGGATCCGGCAAAAGGCGCTGGTTTATTTTTTTCTATTGCTGCTGATTGCCATTGTCTCGATTCTCATTGATAACAGCTACCTGCTTATTGCATGGCTGCCGATTAGCTACGAATGGAATCTCAAGCTGTATTATTTGTCTTATCTGGGGATGGCCGTGCTCATTCTCCGATACACGATCAGCCTGCTGCCGGAGATAAGCCACATATGGGGATTGCGAGCGTACACGGCAATTAGTGCTGTATACGCAGCTGCCATACCATTCTTGCCAGTGGAATGGCTGACGTATACGGATTATATCCACGTTCCGCTCGTTATGATTTCTTTCTTGGCTGTTCCGGTTGTCGCATATATGGCGGTACTCAAGGGCAATAAGGACGTTATTTTTATTTTGCTTGGGATCAGCGCGATTACGGTTAACTCCATTTGGGGAATTGTCAAGAACACGGGCTGGATGGAGATGGGCTTTTATCCGTTCGATATGATCGCTGCATTTATTGCCTTCGGTTCCTATTGGTTTAAGCGTTATTTGCGGAGCTCGGCCCAAACGGCTAAGCTTGCCGAGAAACTTCTCGATGAAGATAAACGCAAGGATCAGTTTTTGGTGCAAACCTCTCATGAGCTGCGAAATCCGTTGCATGGCATGCTTGCCATTGCCCAGACGATTCTTAGCGGAGACGAGAGAGTGGATGATGCCAAAAATCGTGACAATATGGGCCTGCTCCTATCGGTAGGCAAGCGCATGTCTTACTTGCTCAATGATTTGCTTGATATATCGCGTCTCAAAGAGAAGCAAGTTCGACTCGAACTAAAGGCTGTATCTGTTCAAGCAGTTGCTGCCGGTGTGTGCGATATGATCCGCTTGATGACAGCGGGCAAGCCAGTCGAGCTTGTCAACCGCATTCCGGATGAGCTGCCTGTTGTGCTAGCCGATGAGAACCGGCTTGTGCAGATTTTATTTAATTTGCTTCACAACGCCGCAAAATTTACGGATGAAGGCATCATAACCGTAGACGCGCGAATAAAAGATGGGCAAGCGGTTATTACCGTAACGGATACGGGTATCGGAATGAACGAAGAGCAGCTTCGGAAAGCATTCGAGCCTTATGAGCAGGGAGTAGACGGTAATATTGCGTATGCAAGCGGTCTAGGGCTGGGTCTCGGTATTTGCAAGCAGCTTATAGAGCTTCATGAAGGCGAGATTACAGTAAGCTCAAAACGAGGTTTTGGATCTGTATTTACCTTTACTTTGCCGTTATTTAATGCTGCTATAGATGAGGAAAAGCCTTCAGTAATTCCTCTTCCGGTTCAGGCGATGCTGCGAGAAACAGCGGCCGCCTTTGCGAAGCCGGTGAACGCGCCTCAGGCAGGAGGTTCGGTAAGCCGCTTGCACCTGTTGGTGGTGGATGATGATCCGATTAATTTAAGTGTAATGAGAAACGTATTGTCGCATGAGGGCTTCGAGGTCGTAACGGCGACTAGCGGCAAGGAAGCATTAAATCAATTGACAGCCGTAGAGTGGGATTTGATCATTACGGATGTGATGATGCCCAATATGTCGGGCTATCAGCTCACGCAAGCGGTTAGGCAGCGTTTTGAAGTAACGGAGCTTCCGATTCTGCTTCTTACTGCACGAAGCCGGCCTGAGGATATTGAGATGGGCTTCCAATCCGGGGCAAACGATTATTTGACGAAGCCAATAGACGTGCTGGAGCTGAAATCGCGGGTGCGCGCTCTGACGGACATTCGCAAGTCGTTCAAAGAGCGGCTGCGTGTGGAGGCGGCTTGGCTGCAAGCACAGATCCAACCCCATTTCCTATTTAATACATTAAACGCGATCGGGGCGTTGAGCGAAATCGATACGAATCGAATGATGAGCCTTCTGAACGAATTTGGTGATTATTTACGCGCAAGCTTCGATCCAAGAAATTTGGAGCGGGTTGTCGTTTTGGAGCATGAGCTGAAGCTGGTACGCTCCTATCTCCATATCGAGAAGGAGCGTTTTGAGGAGAGGCTTCAGGTGCACTGGGAGATCGATGAGAATTTGACACTCGAGCTTCCGCCACTGTCGATTCAGCCGCTTGTTGAAAATGCGGTAAAGCACGGTATTTTGAAGCGCGCGCGCGGAGGCAGCCTGTACATTCGGATTAAAGGTTATGCCGATTATACGGAGGTTGTCATTGAAGATGATGGCATTGGCATAGAGGACAACAGATTGAATAGTCTGCTTACTGGGGAAGCGGCGGAAGGACAGGGAATCGGGCTTCGCAATACGGATCGGCGGCTTAACCAGCTATATGGTAGAGGCCTGCAGCTGGAGAGCATTGTCGGTCAAGGGACGAAGATTTCTTTTGTTATTCCGAGGAGTGGCTGAGCGGCCCTTATCCTAAGTACGATCACAACATGCGAGCGCGATCGCTTCTGTAATGAGTAGGACTTGCCAACAAAGGGTAAACCAGAGCGGGAGAATACCGGTAAAATATCGAAAAGCCGCGAAAAAGCCCCAGGAAGTCCCGGGAAAATACAAATAAAGAGCCTCAACCCCGTTATTAAAGTAGGCAGAGAAAGAGCCTTAAGCTCTACTTTAAGTGGTGTTGAAGGTTCTTTTGTGCTTTTTTATGAGTTTTCTTCCATTAAGCTTTGGCAGCAGCTTTTTTGCTATTTTGCTCTCTTGTCCCCAAAGTGAAAACAACGCGAGCATAAAGTGTCGCTATGCCTAATCGGATGCTGGAATATGTTCCGTTTATTAAGTTGCTATATAAGTTGAAATAATGAATGAGCTGCGCGGGCGGAGAGAATAAAGTCGTTCTGGAGAAATACAATGTTCGCTTTTGCCGACCAAATGGTAACTATAGATGAAACGAATCAAAACCATTTGTCTGCAACCGCGATCGGAAGAATGATTTTGTTCACGAAGCGATAACGGCATACTCATGTTTAGTTCATTTTATATAGAGCTAGATTAATAGTTAGTATCTATAGATGGGTTGTATGGAGAGGGCGGTGTGCATAGCACCGTCCTTTTCTATTATAGGGAGGCTTTTGTTTGTGAATTATTCCTAACAAAATGGTCGTTTTTTAGTCAGAATAACGGGCAATTGCTCTTTACCTGTAAAATACTTGCATTAATTGCAGCGGGTTTGTACAATTCGAGTGACGCTATTTAATAGTCATGTAATTGAATTGGAACGATAAGGGAGAATGACAGCATGAGCGGACTGCTAACAAATAATTATACGACTACCCAGGTACTCGATCAGGATTCTGTTTTAACAGCTGTCGAGCAATCGCTAGCGATGATCGAATTTGATGCTCAGGGGAAAGTGCTATGGGTAAATGCCAACTTTGCGCAAGCAATGGGTTATCAATCTGAAGAAATGCTGGGCATGATGCATCGACAGTTCTGCTCTACAGATTTTGTTAACAGTGCTGAGTATGCTTTGCTATGGGATAACTTGCGCAGCGGAAGGCCTTTTCAGGATAAAATATTGCGAATGACTAAAAATGGCAGCATGATTTGGCTGGAGGCAACTTACATGCCGATCCGTAATGCGGAGGGCCATGTTGAAGCTGTATTAAAAATAGCTACCGACATCAATATTCGCGAGCAAGCAACGGCCAAAATTACTGGCGAATTGCTAGAGATGTCGGAAGAGCTGCTCGGCCGGGCGAAAATGGGAATCGCGCAGAGTCAGGATGTCGAGCTAGCGATAGAGAAGGTAGTTTCAGAGACGGACGGCATGATGGTTCTTCTTCGCGAGCTTGAGAAGCAGACGGAGTTGATTAGCGGTATCGTGCGAACGATCCGTGATGTAGCGACCCAGACGAATCTACTCGCTCTGAATGCGGCCATTGAGGCTGCACATGCTGGCGAGCACGGGCGCGGCTTCAACGTTGTTGCGACGGAGGTTCGCAATCTTGCTGGTCAGGTGCAGGAGGCAACAAAAGAAGTAGGAACCTATGTTGAAGGAATCGTTACCCGCGTCCATGAAATGACGAAAGGAACAACGCAATCAAAGTCCGCAGTGGCAGTGAGCCAGCAGCGCATTCAGCAAGCCGTCAACGAATTTATGGGTATCGGAGAAGCAGCCGTTCAACTGGATGCGCAGGCCAAAGAGCTCCGAATAACGATGCAGTAAACGGTCAGTCTATAAGAAGGCTGCCCGCAAGTTGTTCAGAATATAGAGGGACAGCCTTTAATGTAGTAGGCGTAGTCAAGTTCAGTCGATCAATCCGGATTGAAATGGTTTAGGTTTCTAAGGCTATTACTTAGGTTTTAAACAAATTAGGATATTCGCATATACGTCATCTACATTAGTCATGAATGCGGTCAGGCCGTATCCGTATCCAGCTCATTTCCTCAAGGTTGAGCAGCTCTTTGAATTGTTCGACTAACTGCCAGGGAGACTCCAGCTGAAGCCAATTTTCATAAGTTAGAAGGCCGTTTAATTTCTGGATTTTCTCAGCATCTATGTTAAAAAGCTTGAAATGCTCGACATTGCGGCTGCTAAACTGCAAAGCGATTGCTTGTTGGAGCTCTGAAGATGCGCTAATCTCTTCCATATAACGGGCTCGCAGTGCCTCCCCCTCGTCATCGATATACAAGAGTTCAATGGGATCATCTATATCCGGATGCCGCTTTTCTACGAGTTGCATGAGCATAGACTCCTCAAGCTCATAATTGACATCGACCTTGGCTAGCAGTTCTTTCTTATGAATAATCCGATAACCCCAGCCATGATCCTCTGCGTTATGGAAAAACAGCACGGGTACATCCCCGGAAAGGTCGTTAACAGCCTCGGAGGGTTCGTCGCTTACACCGGTTTCATCGGTGAAAAAGACAAGCCAATCCTCATTTAGCTCCTTTATGTAACTCAATTGATCTGATGTGATTTGTTCTTTGAACGAAACGAGCGTCAGGTTGCCCGCTGTAAATTCACTCATCGTTAAGACTCCTTTTCATGACTGCCTATTATTTCCCACTAAATAACAAAAGCATGTTTTGTTTGCCGCATAAAGATGATTCTTATGCGTAAATGTTAGCTTCCCGAAGCGGAGAAGTTTGTTGCCCATTCGTCTTCTATACATACAATTGCTCGTTAACTTGTTCATCGGCGCAACCTATGTCTAGCCGGAAGCGTCTAATTCCTGGAAGGGTACATAATGGGTAACCGGATAGGAGAATGAAGGTAATGAGGGCAAGGAAATGGACGTTTTGGCTGCTTTGCGCAGCTATTTGCATGTGTATAGCAGCTCCCGCTGCTGATGCGGCCGAGGCTGCAGTTATTCGAATTGTTCTGGATGGCAAAACGATAAAGAGCGACGTAGCCCCTTATATTATACCTGGGGTTAATGTAACGATGGTTCCGCTGCGCGTCATCAGTGAGGAATTGAAAGCGAGCGTGGAATGGAGCCAGGCAGATCAGCGGGCTACAATAACAAGCCGCGATGGCAAAACGATTCGAATGGTCAAAGGCGATACGGTCGCAACCGTGAATGGCGACATCGTAAGACTTGATAATACGGTACTCCTTAACAAGGGGCGGGTGATGGTTCCGCTTCGCTTCGTTAGCGAGGTGCTTGGCCTCCAAGTCAATTGGAACCAAAGCAACCGTACGATTACAATGCTCTCAGCCGCGGTTGATCATCCATCAGACGGCACTGTAACTCCACCCACTGAACCTGAACCGAGTCCAGGACCAGATGCGAACACAGGTATGCGCGGAGCTTGGGTGTCGACGGTGTACAATCTGGACTGGCCATCTGCGGCTTCTTATTTGAATCCTGTGAAGCAAATGGGAGAGTTCGTCAGCTTGCTGGATGATTTGCAAAATATGGGGTTGAATGCCGTGTTCGTACAGGTTCGTCCTGCAGGAGATGCGCTGTACCCATCCAAATTGGTCCCCTGGTCCAAATACGTAACAGGTGTTCAAGGCTTGGCGCCGACTTATGATCCGCTTGCCTTTATGATAGAGGAAGCTCATAAGAGGGATATGGAGTTTCATGCATGGTTCAACCCGTTTCGTGCTCATGTTGACGCGAAGACGGAATCGCTTGCTCCTACTCATGTTTCTAAGGAGCATCCGGATTGGATTGTGAATGCAGCCGGAAAGCTCTATATTAATCCCGGCATTCCTGAAGCGCGCCAGCATATTATTAACGCGATCATGGAGGTTGTGAACGGGTATGACGTGGACGGCGTACATCTTGACGATTATTTCTATCCGTCGAATGTCACTTTTGCCGACGATGTGACTTTTAAAACGTTCAACTCCGCTAAAATTCAATCGAAAGCAGATTGGCGAAGAGATAATATTAATGAATTCGTGCGGCAGCTGGGCGATTCGATTCATAAGGCTAACCCGCAGGTGGAATACGGAATAAGCCCATTTGGAGTGTGGCGGAACAAGGCCGTAGATAAAACAGGCTCGGATACGAAAGCAAGTATTACCGCGTATGACGATATGTATGCAGATGTTCGAACATGGATAAAGCAGGGCTGGATCGACTATATTACGCCACAGATTTATTGGAGCTTGTCGTTCAACGTCGCAAGGTATGACAAGTTGGTTGACTGGTGGGCGGAGGAAGTGAAAAGTACTGGCGTCGATCTGTATATCGGTCATTCGCCTTATAAGCTCGGAACGAAGGAGGCAGGCTGGCAAAGCGCGCAGGAAATGGTTAACCAACTGGAATATAATCGGAAATACACGGAAGTGAAAGGCGATGTGTTTTTTAGCGCCAAAGATCTTCGGAAAAACACATTAGATATTGTTAACGTGCTCCGGACCTATTATTCGGAGCAAGCGAAGTAAGCCTCTAACACGCAACAACGCCGAAGAGACGCGCACCGCCTGGAGTTATGCCAGTGGGGGCCGTCTCTTCTTTGCTTCGTAACCTGCGTGCGAGTATACGATTTGTATTCGGTATACGGAAATTAATATGCAGCCTAAGCTTGCAAAGAAAGCAATTATCACTTATTCTATGCTTAGTGATTGATCAATTACTAATTATGAAACAAACGAAGGTGGGATACAGGATGACGAAAGCATCTTCAACCTCTGCCAATCGCCGAACGGATATTGTGTCGGCTGCGATTGAGGTTTTCGCGGAGATTGGCTATTACCGTGCGACAACTGCGAAGGTGGCTGAACGCGCACAAATCTCACAGCCTTATGTTTTTCGGTTCTTTTCCACGAAGGAAGCGCTTTTGCAGGAAGCGTTAGAGGTGTCGTGGAGCCGGATTTTTGATGCCTTTCGTTCAGTTATCGCGACGACGGGGCCTGAACGGCTGGAGGAGGAGCTCGTTCAAGCTTATGTGAGAATAATGGACGGCTTCCAGAATGAGACCTTGCTGCAGATGCAGGCGCAGACTATCAAAGAAGAAGCAATCACCCAGACGATGCAGAATGGTTTTCGAGAAATACACCAAATCGTATACACAGCTTTCCAAAACGCAGGGCTTGAGCGGCCAAAAGATAAGACGCTTATTTTTCTCGCAAGAGGGATGTTATGCAATATTTCGCTGGCGCTGTCGTTGCCCGAATTAATGGCTGTGGATGAGTAAGCCAAGGATCGCTTGATCAACTAGATTCCATCATTACCTTTGAATGACTGATTACAAAGTATCAACATTGTCATCTGAATAGGCGAATGATAGTATAGAACCAAAGCGCTGAAGGGGGGAAACGCAGCATAAGGCCATGCTCTCTTGAGGGAGTTGGCGGTAATGATCTGCGGCCCATAATGACAAATGATTTACCGCTTAGCAAGGAACAAATATTAGACGCGGCTGAGCAGGTTCTCCGGCGCTTCGGCCCGGATAAAACCTCGGTGGTTGACGTGGCGAAGGTGCTCGGAGTCAGCCATGGAACGCTATACCGCCATTTCGCAAGCAAAGCCGTTCTTCGTGAAGCGGTCACAGAGCGATGGCTGCACCGATCAGTTGCCGCACCGCTTGAAGATATTGCAGCGCGCAAAGACGGGAGCGCAGCAGACAGGCTTCGACTATGGCTGGACACTTTAATTGCAGGCAAACGAAAATTTGCGGCTGAGGATGCAGAGATGTTCGCGATGTATGCCGAGGTTACCTTGCATGCGGTTGAGATTATTGCGTCGCATGTCGATAGATTAATTGGACAAATGGCCGTTATTATTGAAGAGGGTATAACAAAAGGGGAATTCAAGCCAGGCTCCTCCATGAAGACCGCGAATGCTATCTTTATGGCAACGTCCCGTTTTCATCATCCTGCGCATGCTGCGGAATGGTCCTCCGAGCATCCGAATGAGCAATTCGAGCTCGTGTGGGGACTGCTACTAGCGGGCATCGTATCATCGCATGAAAGTTAAAATAGAGTCCTTTTGATGGCAAACATCGAAGGGGCTTTTGTTTTTTACGCAATGGGAAAGATAGATGAAAAGGAATGGTATTAACTAGTGACAAATATACGATAATGTCACTTGATATTTGTTTGAATGGCGTATATAATCGATTTATGAACAGGAACAGGACACCCGAGGGGGAATGAATGAAATGGAACATAAATTGGCTGGCAAAGTAGCTTTGGTAACAGGCGCGTCGAGAGGGATCGGTCGAGAAATAGCTGAAGAACTGGCGCGCAGCGGCGCGAAGGTTGTCGTTAATTATGCGAGCAGCCCGGCGAAAGCGGAGGAAGTCGTTGCGGTAATTAAGGAGCAGGGAGGCGAAGCAGCAGCCATTCAAGCGGATATTAGCCGCGTAGCTGATATCGAGAAGCTGTTCCAGAAGACGCTCGAGACGTTTGGACAAATCGATATTCTCGTCAACAATGCGGGGGTCATGATTACAAAGCCGCTTGTCAGCATGACGGAGGATGATTTCGACAAGCAGTTCGCCATTAACGTGAAAGGAACCTATTTTGCATGTCAGCAGGCAGCGGTGCATATGAATGCGAATGGACGGATTATTAACTTCTCTACCTCGGTAAACGGCATGATGTTTCCGGCATACAGCGCGTATGCGGCAACCAAAGGTGCGGTGGAGCAGATTACGAGGCAGCTTGCGAAGGAGCTTGGACATAAGGGCATTACGATTAATGCGGTTGCGCCTGGTCCAATCAATACAGAGCTGTTTAAGGACGGGAAATCCGAGCAGCAAATTCAGAATATCGTCAACATGAATTCCCTAGGACGTTTGGGCGAGCCGGATGACATTTCCACCGTGGTGTTGTTTCTTGCAAGCGAGGAATCACGATGGATGACAGGGCAGACCGTTCGGGTAAATGGCGGTTTTGTTTAAAATTATAAGTCAGGCATGCGAATTGAAAAAACGAGGCTGTTCCGGATGTTTCCGGGATTAGCCTCGTTTTTTTGTTATTCCTTGCCCTCGTTGAACCAGAGCGGATCGTCGTTTTCAACTTCGCCATTGTAATTGATTAGAATTTCTTCTCCCGCAGCAATGTCCGTATGGGCAAAAAAGTCGACGGTATGGTTGTCGAAATTCAAATCATAATGGGCGTTAGGGGTGTAAGAATGGTTGAACAGCATGCCGTACCCGAGCAGAATGGCCGTATGATGCTCTCCGTATTCAAACACGTAATCAGCGAGCAGCGTTTTTTCTATGTGTTCATGCTGTTCATTCGGGAATGGAATGACGGGTGCCTCGTGAAATATAGTTCCTTGTGGTATGTCGCGTGTTGCAAATACGCCTCTATTGAATTCCCCATCGCTTAGCTTAGAAGATTTTACCTCAATCATGTTCATCACCTGCGCGTTCTATAGTCTAAGGAGCTCTCATCAAAAACAAGATTCGGACTCACCTAAGGTAATATAACAAGATAACGAAGAAATAGCCAGCAACAAGGAGATTCAAATGGGATAAGCTAGTTCTGAATGACGTGCAGATGGTGAAAAGAACGCGTTCGACATCGTTGAAATGCGTTATAATACCTTATAATCCCTTTTGTAAAGCGATGGTGCCGGCAGGTGCTAGAGAAGGTGAAAAGATTAGATTGCAAGTACATATGAATCTTATGCGTCATTTCCCTGCTGTTAGCTTCGTTGAAATGGAGAAATATCGATAGAAAACGCGGGATAACCGAGCTGTATACGGTCATCTATCAGATCAATAGCTGCTTAATGTGATGGTGAATAAGGAGCTGGCTCAGTTTCAGAATTGTTTCAGCCAATGGTTGTACAATCATAATGCGAAGATAGATTTTGAATCCATTTAGGAGGGTGTCTGGTTCATGCTAGATAGGAAGAACAGCTTCATGCTATGGTTTTCGGCTGCAGCCGTTTTGTTGAGCGTGATCATATTCCCGACAACACGAATGATGTATCCATGGCAGGATTTGCACGGCATGCTTACGCAACACGCTATGGGCGAGGTTATTCTAATAATCCTGCCTTTTATAAGCTTTATGCTGGCGTGCTCCGTGTTTTTAAAAAGAAAAGACCATAAGCTCTTGAAATGGCTGCATACATTAACGTTATCGTTTTCGAGCATCTCAATGATTAGCGGGAGCGGCGGGCACTCTGCCTACTACTTTTCTGTTTTTATCGTTATTGCCGTGATTGCTTCTTATGATGATATCCGGCTAATTCTTCTGACGAATGTTATTTTTACGATGCAGCATGCTGCAGGCTATTTCTTTTTTTCTGAAATTTTGCTTGGATCCGCGGAATATGAAGCCTCCAAAGCTTTCATACACATCGTCTTTTTAACCGCTACTTCGGTAGCGAAGATTTGGCAAATTCGATCCAAGCAGGCGATTACCAAGCAGCTTGAGAACGAAAAAAGAGAAAAGGAAGAAAAGCTGAATCAATTGCTTGAAGAGCTTCAGGGGCTTACCAAGCAAATCGGCAATACTTCGGACACGGTTCTGCGCGCCTCCTATCAAGCTGCTCATACGAATAAGCAGATGCGTTTTGTCTGTGAGGAAATGACCGGCGGTCTTGGCGATCAAGCTTATTCCATTGAGTTAATCGAATCGAATCTTAGCAAAATGAATCACGCGGTTCAAGCATCGAGCGACAGCATGGAAATGAAGATCCGCGTCAGGGACGGGGCATCGGGAGTGACCGCCGAAATGGTTGATATTGCTGCCGTGATCGAGGGAGGGATGGCTTCGCTTGAACAGCTCACGGAAGCCTGCGAGCGTCAGATTGAAGAGTCTGAGCAGGTTGATCAAGCCATTAGGCAGTTGAATCAATTATCGCTCGCGCTGCAGCAGCGTTTGCACGCTTAATCATAAAATGAAGGATCACACGAAAGGGGGGTACGCCATGAATCATCTTCATGGATCGCATGATACAACATTGGTAGCCGTTTCTTATCTCGTTGCCGTAGTTGCCTCTTATACCGTACTAGTGATGGTTGAGAGATTAAGCATAGCTAAAGAAGCACAACGATGGGGGTGGCTGCTGTTCGGCTCAATCGCTATGGGCATGGGAATATGGTCGATGCATTTCGTAGGGATGCTCGCATTCTCTTTGCCTGAGCCGGTCAGCTATGATTTGAGCATCGTTTTCGTTTCGGTATTGGCGGCCATTGCCGGTTCCTTTATCGCTTTGATTATCATCGGACGGCCAGAGCCCCGGTTCAAGCATGTGTTTTTTGGCGGCCTGCTGCTGGCGTCGGGCATATCGGCCATGCATTACATCGGAATGGCTGCCATGCGGATCAACATCGAATATGACCCCTTCTACTTCACGCTGTCTATTGTGATAGCCATTGCTGCGTCGATAGCAGCGCTTTTGCTGGCTATTTATTTCCGAAAGGCTGCAGGGAGCGCTGGCGAATGGATGAAGCTGGGAGCGGCGCTGTTAATGGGTGCTGCGATTGCCGGCATGCATTATACAGGAATGGCAGGGGCTCAATTCCATGTAATGGACGAATCAGCTCTGTCCACGGGCATAATGCTGAATCAGAAGTGGCTTGCGTACTACATATCAACAGGAACGCTCGTTACGCTCGCCCTATCCATTATCGGCATTTATATCTCGCGAAAATTCGCGTATAAGGATTCGGAGCTTCAGCAGAAGTCGGACGAAATTTATATGATGAATCAGGAGCTGCTTGCGTTAAATGAGCATCTGGAGGATTTGGTAGCGGTTCGGACAGAGCAGCTTGCGAAGGCACATGATGAGGCCATTCAAGCGAATCTGATCAAAAGCCAATTTCTAGCGAACATGAGCCACGAATTGCGCACGCCGTTAAACGCCATTATCGGATATAGCGAAATGCTTCAAGAGGAGGCAGAAGAGCTTGGCGAGGCCTCATTCGTAGACGATTTATCCAAAATCAGCAAAGCAGGAAACCATCTTCTGGCTCTTATTAACGATATTCTCGACATCTCCAAGATCGAGGCTGGCAAGATGGAGCTGCATCTGGAGAGCAGCAGCCTGCCGGACTTAATTCAGGATGTTTTGACGACGATCCGTCCCTTAGTCGAAGGGAAAGGCAACCAGCTTCAAACGATATGCGAGGAAGACGGGGAGATTCAAGCGGATGTTACTAAGCTGCGGCAGATACTGATTAACTTGCTTAGCAACGCCAACAAGTTTACAGAGGCTGGTTCAATTACATTCAACGTATATAAGGAAGCGAGGGACGGACAGTCTGGTTATGCTTTCCGTGTCCGGGATACGGGTATCGGAATGACGTCCGCTCAGCTTGCTAAGCTATTCCAGCCCTTTACGCAGGCGGATGCTTCTACGACGCGAAAGTATGGAGGAACAGGGCTGGGGCTTGCGATCAGCCAGCGCTTCAGTCAAATTATGGGCGGGGATATTCAAGTAGAGAGCGAATTTAGCGTTGGAACGACCTTTACCTGCTGGCTGCCAAGCTCTCCCTCTGATGCGCTTGTATCGATTCCGGCCCTGATCAAGGATGCTGCATCGCTTTCGCAGGAAGAGGCTGGGCATGTTAGCATCCTGCTCATTGACGATGAAGCGTTTAACCGTGAGTTAATGCAGCGTTATCTCGCCAAAACCGGCTGGAAGCTAGCCTTTGCCGAGAACGGGCCGGAGGGGCTGCGGCTGGCCAAAAAGCTTAAGCCAAAAGTAATTTGCTTGGATATACTCATGCCGAGCATGGATGGCTGGAGCGTGCTTGGCGCGCTTAAGAGCGATCCGGAGCTGGCCGAAATTCCGGTCGTCGTCTGGTCCATGACGAGCGACAGGCAGCTGGGATACACGCTTGGTGCCGCTGAGTTTCTGATGAAGCCGGTCCAGAGGGAGCAGCTGCTAACCGTAATGGACAAGTACGTTGCCAACCGTGAACAGCACTCGATTCTAGTTATCGAGGATGATATGTCGGCAAGCGAGCTTGTGGCAAGACTGCTGCGAAAAGAAGGATATGCCGTTAGGGAAGCCAGCAACGGCATCCTAGCACTGGCAAGCGTGGAGAAGGAAACACCCGCGTTAATATTGCTGGATTTGATGATGCCTGAGATGGATGGCTTTGAATTTATAGAAGAGCTCAGGAAGCAGGAGGCATGGCGGCGCATACCGATTGTTGTCTTGACGGCGAAGAGCATTACGCCAGAAGATGAACGGAAACTAAGCGGATATGTGAAAAACATCGTCCAAAAGGGAGCCTTTAATCCGCAGTCCTTGCTGGCTGAGATTAGGCCTTATCTTTCTTAGGCATGCATGATGGACGTAATAGTTGACTACATACCGGACAGCATGAGCTGGATAGGAGAAGCAGATGTTAACGGAACTTAAAGATGTGAAGCATGCATTATCGGCAATGGAGCTATCCTCCATTATCTCGATTACGAATGAAAATGGGATGATTACCTATGTGAATGATTGTTTTTGCGAGATTTCCAAATTTGACCGCAATGAGATCATCGGACAAAGTCATCATACGGTAAATTCGGGCTATCATCCCGCTGCCTATTTTCAAGACTTGTGGGAAACGATCAGCCAAAAGCTCGTATGGAAAGGAGAAATGAAAAACAGAGCCAAGGATGGCACCGATTATTGGATAAGCATGACGGTCATGCCGATTGTAAATGATCAAGGTTTTGTCTACCAATATGTTTCTATAGGCACAGATATAACGTCCCGCAAGCAAAATGAGAATAAACTGCTTCAGACCATGGAAAATTTGCATGATATTGAAAATGCGCTGGACGCTTCATCTATCGTGGCTATCACTGATGATAAAGGCGTCATCACATACATCAATGAAAAGTTTTGCGAAATTTCAATGTATGATCGCGCAGAGCTAATCGGCAAGACACATCGGGTCATTAATTCAGGGTATCATCCCAAATCCTTTTTCAAAGAGATGTGGGAGACGATTAAACAAGGGCAAGTCTGGAAAGGCGAGGTCAAAAACCGGGCCAAGGACGGCAGCGAATACTGGATGCATACAACCATTGTGCCTTTTCTAAATGATGACCGCCGCCCGCGGCAATTTATTTCGATCCGAACGGATATTACGGATCGGGTCAAAGCGGAGACAGCACTTGCCGAACGGACAAAGCAGCTGGCCAAAGCGCATGACGAAGCTATCAAAGCGAATATGATCAAAAGCCAGTTTTTAGCGAATATGAGCCATGAGCTGCGTACGCCGCTTAATGCGATAATCGGCTATAGCGAAATGCTTCAAGAGGAAGCAGAGGAGCTTGAGGAATCTTTTTTTGCAGAGGACTTGGCCAAGATCAACAAAGCAGGCAATCACCTGCTCGCCTTAATCAATGATATTCTGGATATATCCAAGGTTGAGGCAGGCAAGATGGAGCTGCATCTAGAGACATACAGCTTGCCCGATTTGATTCAAGACGTGATGACGACGATTCGGCCGTTGGTAGAAAGCAAAGGGAATAAGCTTCTAACTGACTGCAGAGATGTGGGAGACTTCACTTCCGATGTGACTAAGCTTCGGCAAATTCTCATTAATTTGCTAAGCAACGCCAATAAATTTACCGAAGCAGGCTCCATTGCATTCGATATATATAAGGAAGCTAGAGGAAACCGTTTCGGTTTCGCCTTCCGTATAAGAGATACGGGAATCGGGATGACGCCGGATCAGCTGGAGAAGCTGTTTCAACCCTTTACGCAGGCGGATGCTTCAACGACGAGGAAATATGGCGGTACCGGTCTGGGGCTTGCGATCAGCCAGCGCTTTAGTCAAATCATGGGCGGAGATATAAGCGTAGAAAGCGAGTTTGGCATTGGTACGACCTTCACTTGCTGGCTCCCTAGTACGCTTCCCGAGACGGGCGCTGTGGAAGTGTACGATGAGGAGATAGAAGCTATACAGGCGCTGGCGCTGAAGAGCGATTCCGAATTGGCAGCCATTCCCGATGTCATCTGCTCCTTGGGTGAGGGCTCAAAGTCTAGCCGTACGCTTGGTGCGGCTGAGTTCCAGATAGAACCGATTCAGAGAGAATCGTTGATCGCCGTTATGAATCAATTTGCTGTAAACCGCGCGGAGCATACCGTGCTGGTCATTGAGGATGATCAGGCGGCAAACGAGCAAGCTGCGAGACTGCTTCGCATGGAAGGCTATAATGTATGCGAAGCGCGGAACGGTGTCATTGCGCTGGCTTGCATGGGGAGGGTAAAGCCTTCGCTAATTGTGCTTGATTTATTGATGCCGGGAATGGATGGGCTTGCTTTCATAGAGGAATGGAGAAAGCATGACAAGTGGAGCCCGATTCCAGTCATACTCTTGACGGAGAAGTACATGGCGCCGGATGATAGGCAAAGCAAGAAGCACAAGCCAGCGAAAGGAGGACCGCTTTATGTACAAGATATTACTAGTAGAGGATAACGAGATGAACCGGGATATGCTGAGTCGGAGGCTGACCCGCAAAGGATTTGTGGTTATTACGGCTAACGATGGTCAGCAGGGCGTTGAGCTAGCCGAGTCTGAACGTCCCGACCTTGTGCTGATGGATATGAGCTTGCCTGTCATGGATGGTTGGGAGGCTACCCGGTTTCTCAAAAGCTCAGAGCAGTTGAAGGCCATACCCGTTATTGCACTGACTGCGCATGCGATGGCCGGAGATGACGAGAAAGCCTATCAAGCAGGCTGCGACGACTTCGATACGAAGCCGGTCGTGCTGGACCGATTGCTAAGTAAAATGAATCAACTATTGACTACTGAGAGCATTAACTGAACGGAGGACGAACGTGGCTCAAGCTGCTCCGAACCAAGCCAAAATTTTAATTGTAGACGATCAGGAATATAATATTAGCTTGCTCGAGCGAATTCTCGGCAGGGCTGGTTTTGTGCATGTGTTCAGTACCGTTGATCCGCATCAAATTCTGCAGCTGCTGAAGGACAACGATCCAGATATCATTCTGCTGGATCTGCATATGCCGGGAATGGACGGCATCGAGGCGCTCAAGCTGATTCGGGAGCAGACGGGGCAGGACAACTATTTGCCAGTACTCATGCTGACCGCGGACGTCACGCCGAAGGCCAGACAAGAAGGCTTGCAGGCAGGCGTGAATGATTTCCTAACAAAACCATATGACCGTACAGAGGTTATTCTGCGCATTAATAATTTACTCAAAACGCGTGAGCTTCATAAACAGCTCCAATCCCATAACGCTTTGCTGGAGGAGCGGGTCAGGCAGCGTACGGAACAGCTGCAGCAGGCCCAGCTGGAAATTCTGGAGCTGTTCGGGCGTGCTGCAGAGTATCGTGATGATATGACAGGCATGCACACGCAGCGGGTAGGGCAAATGTCGAGCCGCATCGCGATCCGCTTAGGCCTGCCCGAATGGCAGGTTGAGCTTATTGCAAGAGCAGCGCCACTACACGATATTGGGAAAATCGGCATACCCGATCACATTCTGCTGAAGCCAGGCCGCTTCGAGCAAGACGAGTTCGAACAAATGAAGCAGCACACCTTGATCGGCGCAAGCATATTGGAAGGCAGCTCCTTCGATGTGCTGAGGATGGCGGAGGTCATTACGAGGTCGCATCATGAGAAATGGGATGGAACGGGTTATCCGCAAGGCTTAAAGGGAGAAGAAATCCCCATTGAAGCGCGTATCGTAGCACTTGCCGATTTCTATGACGCGCTCACTCATGAAAGGCCTTATAAAAAAGCATGGACCTCGCTTGAGGCGATTGCGGAGGTTGAGGCCCAAAGCGGTCATCATTTCGACCCTCAAATTGTAGAGGCATTTCTTCATGAGATTCTTTAGCACTTGCCATCATAATATCTCTAATAAGAACAGCCCGTGGATATTCCGCGGGCTGTTCTTATCGTTTCTGCCTTATAATCGGAGTCCATGCATACCCCACAGGTGTCGTCGTTAAATCTGTCTGCCGATTGGGCAGCAGCAGGAATGGATTGGAGGTGCGTTTCATACGCTCATTGAGGGGTAATAGATAGGAGGGTCGTACATTTGATCAGACACCAAGCAGCCTAACTGTGAAGAGGGAGTTGACGTCTTGAAAAAGAAAATGTGGAGTCATGCGGTTATGTCATTCGCACTGGTCATGGCATTAGGGGCGTGCAGCAATGCCGCAGCAGAAAATAATTCAAGCGAGCCGAATGGCGAAAACATGCAAGAAACATCATCTAATAACGCTGTCGGCCAAGCAGCTGATCCTGCGGTGAACGGGAACGAAACGAGTGTATCCGATACGACTGGAGCGGAGAAGGTTCCCGCGTATTTGCCTAAGGATTTTCCGCTGCCGCAGGATGCGGAGATTACGACGGCGCATTCCTCGGAGACCGATGGCAAAAAGTCGGTATTGCTCATTTTTTCAACGAAAGAGAGCATGACATCCGTTACTAAAACGTACAAAGACTATTTTGATGCGCAGGAACTGGATGAGGCAGGACAGACCATAGATGATAACAATCTCATTTTTCAAGGCATAAATGCCGAGAAAAAACATAGCTGGTCTATGATCGGCGGCCCGCTAGCTTCCCCTCAAGAAGATATTGTTCAGTTGACGGTGACTTGGACAGAACTCTAAAGTGTCTCGTTGACGTACCTATACAAGATGACCGATGATCCTGTGTGAAGGAGATCGGTCTTTTCTTCGTGCAACGAAACTCGTATGTTTAGTTGATTGTATTTGCATAATAAGGAAATCGATCAGCAAAGGATACCTTGATCAAAGGTTTCTGTATGTACAATAGTGAAATCTGTGGCAAAATGAGAATTGGCGGGATGCAGGCAGCAGGCCTGCGCCATGGTCATAGCAAGCTTTTTAGGGGGAGCCAAATGTATAAGCTGCTGCTCGTTGACGACGAGTCGGAAGTAACGGAAGGGTTAATGATTGAGATCGATTGGGCGGGCTGCGGCTTCACGGAGGTCAGAACAGCCGGGAACGGCAAGGAAGCGATGGAATTATTCGAAAAGATGGAGCCGGATGTGCTCATTACCGATATTAGCATGCCTTATATGAACGGACTCGAGCTGTCGGAATGGGCTAGAAAGACGTATCCGATTACGAGAATCGTTATTTTATCCGGTCATGATGAGTTCGAATATGCCAAGCAAGCGATTCATCTGCAGGTGGACGCTTACGTTTTGAAACCGTTCTCAGCGGAGCAGCTAACCCATACCGTTGTGGAGGTAGCGAGGCGGATGGACGAGGAACGCGAACAGCGGAGCAATGTCGAGCTGCTGGAGGAGCACTACCGTACCAGCTTGCCCATCGTTCGGGAGAAGTTTTTATCCTCTTTAATAACGCGAAAGCAGCCGCATCTTGATATTGCGGAGAAAGCTAGGAAGTATGGCATGCAGCTAGAGGGGGAGGGCTATGTGGTATCCATTATTTCGGTGCATCATTCGGACGAGCAGGCGGAACAGAATGGCGCCAAGCCATCGGTATCCTTGGCATCGTCGACGGATTTGGACCTGAAGCTGTTCTCAGTCAGCAACATTGCGAGCGAAATATGGGCAAGGCATGAGCTGGGCAAAGTATTTATCCATCAGGATCAGGTCGTCTTGTTCACGGTAAGTCCGGATGGCGATCAAGCGCAGATGATGGAGGACACGCAGACCGCATTGAAGGAAATTTTGCAAAGCATCGAACGGTTTTTACGGTTCCCTGTCATGATCGGAGTTGGCACCTTCACCAGAGAGCTCGGCAACTTGAAATATGCCTATGAGGCCGCGATGGTGGCGTTGGATTATCGGCGGATACTTGGCAGCAATATGATTATTTGCATTGACGATATGGAGAAACGCGTCCAGGAGAAGCTGCTTTTCGATGAATCCAAGGAGCGGAGCTTGATCAGTGCGGTGAAGCTTGGCACGGAGAAGGAGCTTGAGGAGGTCATTGATGGGCTTTTTGACGAAATCGCGCGTGTGCAGGCTTCTGTTCCCGACTACCAGCATTATTTGCTGGAGATGGTGACCGCGATCATTAAGCTGACTAAGGTGCTCGAAACCGATGAAGAGGACATCCTCGGCGGAGGATGGGGCATTCTAAACCAATACCAGAAGTTGAATAGCCCGCAAGAGACGAAGATTTGGTTCGGAGAGATGTGCGCTAAAGTAAGAAGAAGCATTGCGAGCCGCAGACAGCATACCTACAAACAGATTGTGGAGGACGCGATCAGTTATACAAAAAGTCATTTCCATGAGAGCGATCTGTCGATTGCGAAAGTATGCGGGCAGCTGCATGTCAGCGCGGGCTATTTCAGCGGTTTGTTCAAAAAGGAGCTGAAGCTTACGTTCGGTGCTTATTTGCTTCAGCTGCGAATGGAAGAAGCGAAGGAGCTGCTGCGCACGACGGAGCTGAAAGCTTTCGAGATTGCCGAGAAGGTCGGATTCGCTGATCCTAATTATTTCAGTCTCAGCTTTAAGAAATATGCCGGCGTATCCGCTAAGGAATATCGAAGCAGTCCGGCGGAGAAGGAGGAGTAATGCAGCGCAGAAGCATTCAATTCATTTTAACGGTGTCGTTCACGCTGTTCTCCATCTTTATTATTTTGATTGTCAGCGTTCTTCTATTTGGACGCTTCTCGGCAACCGCGCAGGACAACGCTTTTCGCAATTCGCAGCAAATCGTCGATCAAGTCAGCTATAACCTCGAAAACTATGTGGAGGTCACATCCGATTTGTTCAATATGATGCATCATGCGCTCGGTCAAAGCGAGAATGTGGAATCGGATGTGATGCGTCAGCAGCTGGAGTCGATGATGTCGACGCGGACCGATACGGTATCGCTAGCCCTCTTTGACGATAAGGGACAGCTGCTGCTGGACTTGCCGAACGTTGAGCTGAAGGAAACACTTCGAATCTCAGAGGAAGGTTGGTTCCGCAGCGCGATGGATACTACCGGTCATCTATCGATTTCGCTGCCCCATGTTCAGAATCTGTACAAGCAGCAGTACAGGTGGGTCGTATCCATGAGCAAAAGCATTACCGTCCAGCATAACGGCAAGCAGGTGAATGGCGTGCTGCTGATGGACGTCAATTTCAGTACGATCGATGAACTGTCCGAGCGCATCAGCTTGGGGAAGAAGGGCTATGTGTACATGCTGGATGAATCGGCTGGCAATATCGTGTATCATCCGCAGCTTGAGCTCATTTATGCAAACCTGAAACAAGAAAATGTCGAGCTCGCGCTCAAGCATACGTATGGCAGCTTTATTGATGAAACGTCCGAGGAAGCCAAGATGATAAGCGTTCAAACCATCGGCAACGTAGGTTGGAAGGTAGTTGGCGTGTCCTATATGGATGAAGTCATGACGACAAGCTGGGAGCTGAACGGCTCGATGGCGAAGCTCCTCATCGCGTTAGTGCTCATTGTATTCTTGCTGTCGAGTTTAGTGGCACGTCGTATTTCGAGGCCGATCAAACGGCTTGAGCTCTCTATGAAAAGCGTGGAACGCGGTGACTTCGATAAAGCGGTCAGCGATGAGGGGCCGCTTGAAATCAAGCATCTTGCCGATCGATTCAATACGATGATGGGTACGATCAAGCAGCTTATGGTCCGAATCGTGTCGGAGCAGGAAAGCAAACGGAAGTATGAGCTGGAGGCGCTGCAGGCTCAGATTAATCCCCACTTCCTGTACAACACGCTCAATACGGTCGTACGTATGGTCGGCATGAACAAGAATGAAGAGGTCATTACGATGATTACGGCGTTGTCCAAGCTGTTCCGGATCAGCATAGGCAAAGGAAAGAGCCTCATAACGATTGCCGATGAGATGGAGCACGCACGCAACTATCTCATTATCCAGCAGATGCGGTTCAAAAATAAATTCGATTACTCCTTTAATTTGCAGGAAGAGGCGCTGGTTCATCCGACTTTGAAGCTTATCGTTCAGCCGCTTATCGAGAATGCGCTGGTGCACGGGATCGAGCCTTCCGTGGACAAAGGGCATATTGCCGTGTCAGCACGGCTGGAAGGCAGAGAAATCGTGATTCGAATTAAAGATGACGGGCTTGGCATGTCGGAGAAGCAGCTCTCGCAGATACAAGCGGGAACGGTTGTAAGCTCGAAGGGCTCGGGCGTCGGCATTACCAACGTACAGGAACGAATCAAGCTTTACTTTGGGGACGCTTACGGTCTGCAGTTCGAGAGTGAGCTTGAAGAGGGAACAACGATTACGATTAGATTCCCTGCCCTTATGCCTAATCAAATCGACGGAGGGGAGCAGTTCTAATGGCGAAGCACAAAAGCATGATTATAAGCTGGCTGCTCTTCCTCGTGGCCTTATGTTTGCTGTATTCCGCGCTTTATCCAGGCTCCGAGGAGCCGCAGCAGGAGGAGGCTGGCAAAACGATTCAGCTCATTCTCCGCACAAGCAAGGGTGACTATTGGAAAAATGTCACGATGGGTGCGCAAGCAGCGGTAAAAGAATTCGGCATTACGCTGCACGTATCCGCACCTGCCGATGAAGGGGATATTGACGGGCAGCTGCAGACAGCGATGCAGTCACTGGAGACAACGCCAGATGCCATTGTGCTCGGAGCGAATGCAGACTCTGCATTCGAGCCGTTTCTACTCGAAGCTTCCAAACGCCATATTCCGGTTATTGCGATAGACAGTCTGCTCACATCAGGCGAAATTGCTTCTTATATCGGTGCGGACAATTACCTTGCCGGGAAGGAAGCGATGCGCGAGATGGCTGATCGCCTCGGTGGTAAGGGAGATGTAGCCATTATTGCCTTCAGCAAAGGCGGCATTAACGGGAAGCTGCGAGAAAAAGGGATCCGTGATGCGGTCAAGGATTATCCAGGGGTTCGGCTCGTAGACGGCCAGTTCTGTTCCGATGAATATGGTGCCTGCCAAGCAGCTGTCAGAGGCATGCTGGATAAGCAGAAGCTGGACGGGCTATTATCACTGAATACGGAGACATCCATCGGTGCCGCGCTCGAGCTGAAGCACAGACTAGCTGGGGAGAAGATTAAATTGGTTGGTTTCGACAGCTCCTCCGAGCTGCTGGAGCTGCTGCAGGAAAACCAGCTTCAAGCGTTAATCGTCCAAAATCCGTTCAGCATGGGCTACCTCAGCGTCAAGCACGCCTTGGAAGCCGCCTCAGGGAATAGCGTTCCTGACCAGATCGAAATAGGGATGGAGCTCATCACCGAGGAGAATATGTTCTGGCTTAAAAACCAGAAGCTGCTGTTCCCTGTCGTGCAATGAAGGGGATAAAATGCAAAACAGATGAGGATATTAATAAAACAGATGAGGATATTACATGTGAATCTCCTGTGATGTGAGACATAATAAAGCAGTAGTTAATTCATCCACCAGGGGGTCAATAAAAATGAAAAAGTGGACAGCAGCGCTCGTTATTGGAGCATTGGCAGTGACGGCAGCAGGTTGCGGAAACGCAAACGGAGAGGGAAGCACTAGCGGCTTGCCCAAAGCAGGTGTCGCCATTTATAAATTCGACGATACATTCATGAGCGGCGTGCGCAACGCCATCGAGACAGCGGCAGAAGGTAAAATGGCAGTAGACATCGTAGATAGCCAAAACTCGCAGCCGACGCAGAATGATAAAGTTGATTTGTTCATTACGAAAAAAGTAAAAGCGATGTCGGTTAACCCGGTTGACCGTACGGCAGCTGGCATTATTATCGATAAAGCGCAAAAAGCAAACATTCCGGTCGTATTCATTAACCGCGAGCCGCTTGCCGATGATTTGGCGAAATGGGATAAAGCGTTCTTCGTAGGTGCCAAAGCGGAAGAGTCCGGCACGATGGAAGGCGAGATCGTAGCCGAGTACTGGAAAGCTCATCCCGAAGCAGATAAAAACGGCGACGGCATCCTGCAATACGTGATGCTGAAAGGCGAACCAGGCCACCAAGACGCTGAGCTTCGCACGAAGTTCTCCGTTCAGGCGATTCAAGACGCAGGCATTCAAGTCGAGAAGCTGGCTGAAGATACAGCAATGTGGGACCGCGTGAAGGGCCAAGAGAAAATGGCTGCATTCCTGTCTTCCAAAGGCGACAAAATCGAAGCGGTTATCGCGAACAATGATGATATGGCGCTTGGCGCAATTGAGGCGCTTAAAGCTGCGGGTTATTTCAAAGACAATAAATTTATGCCGGTTGTCGGCGTAGATGCTACGGATCCGGCACAGCAAGCTTTGAAAGAAGGCACGCTGCTTGGAACGGTATTGAACGATGCGGCTAACCAAGGTAAAGCAACGGTTGAGCTGATGAGCGTACTGGCTGCAGGAGAAACACCGACTAAAGATAATACAGGCTTTGAAATCACGGACGGCAAATATGTATGGATTCCGTACAAAAAAGTAACGGAAGCTAGCAAATAATAAGCTGGAACAACATGGATGAACGAGAGCAGGGGAATAACGTCACTTGCGTTGCCCCTGTTTTTTTTCGCCCATTTACGCAAAACGGGCTCGACAAAAGGAGGCTATACAATGGCAAAGCAGCATCCTTATTTGCTAGAAATGAACGGGATTACGAAGACGTTTCCGGGTGTCAAGGCACTGGACAATGTAACGCTCAAGGTACGTCCCGGTACGGTTCATGCGCTTATGGGAGAGAATGGCGCAGGCAAATCTACATTGATGAAATGCTTGTTTGGTATTTATAAGCCGGATGCCGGCGAAATTTATCTGGATGAACAAAAGGTTGATATTAAAAACTCGAAGGACGCATTGAATTTTGGCGTTTCGATGATCCATCAGGAGCTTCATCCCGTACCGCAGCGCAGTGTGATGGAGAACATTTGGCTTGGCAGATTCCCGGTAAAGGGCATCCCGCCTTTCCGGTTCATAGATCATAAAAAGATGTACCGCGACACTGTGGCGCTGTTCGAGGATCTGAACATGGGGATCGACCCTAACCAGCTGGTAGGCGAATTGTCGGTTTCCAAAATCCAATCACTTGAAATTGCCAAAGCGGTATCCTTCAATTCGAAAATCATCGTCATGGATGAGCCGACCTCCTCGCTTACGGGCAATGAGGTAGAACAGCTGTTTGCAATCATTAATAAGCTGCGTGCACGCGGCGTGTCGATTATTTATATTTCTCACAAGATGGAAGAGATATTGCGCATTTCAGACGACGTAACCATTATGCGCGACGGCAAATATATCGGAACCTGGCCAGCCCCGGAGCTGACCATTGATACGATTATTACCCGTATGGTTGGACGCGATCTGTCGGAGCGTTATCCGGAGCGCACAAACGTTCCGGGCGAAGTCATGCTGCGGGTAGAGGGACTGACTTCACCGCATGCGCATTCGTTCAAGGACGTATCGTTCGAGCTTCGCAAAGGCGAAATTCTCGGGATCGGCGGCCTAGTCGGCGCGCAGCGCACGGAGCTTATTGAAGCACTGTTCGGGCTAAGGTCGGTGAAGTCAGGCTCCATCTATAAGGATGGCAAGCCGATTGTGATCAAATCGCCGATTGATGCGAAGAAGCACAAAATCGCCTTGTTGACGGAAGAACGCCGCGTTACGGGGATATTCCCGGTCTTGTCCGTGAAGGAGAATACGGCGATCGCCAACCTTGGCATGTATCAGAACCGTTTTGGCTTCCTGAATGAGTCGAAGATGAGGGAAGAAGCCGTTAAAGGCGTCGAGAAGTTCAAGACAAAGACGCCGTCAGTCGATCAATTGATCCGCAATCTGTCGGGCGGCAATCAGCAGAAGGTGCTGCTGGCACGCTGGCTGCTGACGAACCCTGATATTTTGCTGCTTGATGAACCTACGCGGGGCATCGACATTGGGGCCAAATATGAAATATACAGCATTATTATCGAGCTTGCTAAGCAAGGGAAAAGCATCATCATGATTTCGTCTGAGATGCCGGAGCTGATCGGTATGTCAGACCGCATCATGGTGATGTCGGAAGGACGCTCCACCGGCATTCTCGAAAGCGACACTGCAACGGAGCAAAGCATAATGCGGTTAGCTGCACAGACAGGCTAAGATTAATGGATTTGAAGGAGGTTGAGACAAATGGAAGCTGCTAAAAGCATGAAAATTAAACACGCATTCTCACAAAACGCCATCTGGATCGTGCTTGTGGCACTGATTCTTGGCATCGCCATCATAGATGCTAACTTTTTGTCCATTACAACACTGAGAGATATGCTGATTCAATCCTCGACCCGGACGATTATTGCGCTCGGAGCCGCGTTTGTACTTATTACAGCAGGTACGGATTTGTCTGCTGGACGGGTTGTCGGCCTAAGTGCCGTCGTATCGGCATCTATGCTGCAAATGCCTGACTATGCGAGCAAGTTTTTCCCGAACCTGCCGCAGCTTTCGCTGATTATTCCGATTGCGATCGCGATCATTGTGGGTCTGCTCGTCGGTTTGCTTAACGGCGTAATCGTGGCAAAGTTTAACGTTCCGCCTTTCATTGCGACGCTCGGTACGATGGTCGCGGTCTATGGCGCGAACTCGCTTTATTTCGATATGCCGCCCAACAACTCACAGCCGATCGGCGGCTTGCGCAAGGACTTTACGGAAATCGGCACAGGCGCTATCGGCGGCGGTCAGTTCTCGATACCGTACATCGTGCTTATCGCGATATTCGTCGCTTTTATCGTATGGGTCGTGTTCAATAAAACGCGCCTGGGCAAAAACATGTACGCCATCGGCGGCAACATCCAGGCAGCGCATGTATCCGGAATTAACGTAGCGCGCAATCTAATGTGGATCTATGCGATTGCCGGCGCTTTGTACGGCTTGGCCGGCGTGCTCGAAGCAGCACGTACAGGCGGTGCATCGAACAACTATGGCAACATGTACGAGCTTGACGCGATTGCGGCTTGCGTAGTCGGAGGCGTATCCACTACGGGCGGAGTAGGGCGCGTGAAAGGCATCATCGCAGGCGTGCTCATTTTCACCGTCATTAACTATGGCTTGACGTATATCGGTATCAATCCAAACTGGCAGCTGATTATCAAAGGCTTAATCATCGTAGTTGCCGTTGCATTCGATATCCGCAAATATGTAGCGAAGAAGTAAGCAGCGTAAGAAGCGGTAGCCAAGAGCTGTCCTCAAGGTCCATGACCTTAGGGCAGCTCTTTGGGTTGACTATGCTTAATCGCATTCATATATACAGCTACACCGTCCTCGTCATTGCTCAGAGTCACATGGGTAGCCAGCTCGTGGAGAGCAGGGTGGGCGTTAGATACAGCGACCCTAGTGCCTGCAGTTTCAAACATACCGAGATCGTTCAAATTGTCTCCGAATACGGTAACGTCCTCCGGGTTGCAGCCGACGAGCTCGGCCCATTGCCTTAGTCCTTCCTTTTTGTTCGCATCGCGGTGGCTGAATTCTAGAAAGTAATGATTCTCGATATATGCATCCTTCATGAGATGGACATGGACATGGCTGCCAAAACGGCGGTTCACCTCATCCTTTAACGGTTCGAGCTCGTGAAGCAAGCCTATGTAGGTAATCATTAATGCTCTAAAGGAAGTTGGACAGGCAAGGATCGGCAGCTCTCCGAAGCGCGGATCGTTAGGGCGACTTGCGAAAAAGGCTAAGTCACCGCTGCGAACCAGCTTCTCATGCAGCACACGCTCTTGGTCATCCTCATCCAAAGCGAATAAATAAGGAAGCATGGCAAAGGATCTTCCGATTTGGATAATTTCATTTGCGGCTCCGTTATCCAGCCAGTGCCCGCCAATGACTTTCATAGAGAGAGGATCGTAAATGACGGCACCATTGTACAACACGATCGGATGCTTCCATGGAATGACGGAAACGATTTTGTGAGAGCTGATGTGGCTCCTCGCCGTCGCGTAGCTGATAACGACGCCTTCCTCCATCGCACGAATCATGCTTTCAACTGTATAAGCGGACAACGAAGCATCGGAATGCAGCAGCGTCCCGTCAAGATCAGTGAGGAAATGATTGTTTGTCAGAATAATGCCTCCTTTTAATCCTACATTTGAGGAGCGAAAACATTGCTCCAAGCACGAGCCAGCAGTTGAACGCCTTGCTCCATCTCATGTTCGGTTAAACCGTCGAAGCTGCAATGGATGGCAAGCGCCTCATGAAGCGCGGCTTTCCAGGGGCGAATCGGGAAGGGATCCGCATCATTCGCAAGCAAACTGAAGTCGATGACAAAGAGATACATACAGAGGGGTGCCCTCTAGCCTTGTAAATATCAATTCCATAGGTGATTGTCACTCAACCTGACCCGTAAATTTCATAGATAACTGTCACTATAGCGAAGGTCAATAATAGTATATGCTTTGTTCATAGGGACAGCAATTCACACTAAGCTTGCAGTAAGCATGGACACAATGACAACTATTCATGATTGTGTAGAAAAAAGATTAACGGCGTTAGGAACGCCGAGAAACCTTCCTCGATTTCATTTTTTTGACCGTTGCATTTGCCTTCATATTCCCTTAACATTAATATTTAGAGTAGCCGTCATGTCATGACGGTTTTTTCTATTTACGTTAGGCATGTACAATTAAGGAGTGAAAGGGCTTGTTACTATTCTCGAAACGTTACGGCCGATCACCGTTTGTCGTTATTTTCATCATGATCATGCTCAAAATGCTGCTGTTCAGGCATTTTATATTTCATGGTATCCAGGCTGACCGTCTCTTAGCGGATGCATCAGCTGTATTGGCGCTGCTATTCATCGTTGAACTCATTACTTCTGCCAAATGGAAGGCGGCAGTCTTTGGTATTGTGAATGGGATTATCTCGCTTCTCTTATTCGCTTCAACGCTTTATTTCAGCTACTACGGAACGGTTCCGACGTACACGGCGCTGCATGGGCTGGATCAAGTGCTGCAGGTCCGGACAAGCGTCGGATCGATCATGCAGCCTTCGTTTTATCTCTTTTTTGTTGACGTGATCGTTCTTGCTGTCATCTCCGTCTGGAATCGCATGAACGGTCCTCTCTTGGAAGGGCGCAAACGGATTGTGAAGCCCCTATATGCCGGAATTGCGGCGCTGCTTTGTCTTACCGTATCAGGCGGATATATTTGGTCAGGCAGTTCCATTCCGAATGAAATCGTGCAAGCGGAGAGCCTCGGCTTTCTGGATTATCAGGTTGCTGCCGCGATCAAGGAGAACAAGGAGCAGGCGGCGCTAAGGAGCGGCAGCGTAGAAGAGACATCGGCTAGCGCCGAGGCGCTTCAGACTGATTATTTTGACCAAATCGGTCAAGCCGTTGAGGCAGGTACGCCTAATTTCTTCGGATTTGCCAAAGGTAAAAACGTCATCGTCATCCAGATGGAGGCTTTCCAAAACTTCGCGGTCAATCTCTCGGTTGACGGAAAGCCGATTACTCCGGTTCTGAATGAGCTGGCGAAAGAAAGCTTCTATTTCCCGCATTTCTTCCAGCAAATTGGACAAGGGAACACCTCGGACGCCGAGTTTTTGTCGAACACTTCGATCTACCCAACCGGCGTCATTGCAATGTCAACGGGCTACGGAGACCGTGTACTTCCGAGCCTTCCAAGGCTGCTGGGCGAGAAGGGGTACGAGACGAACACGTTCCATATTAACGATGTGACATTTTGGGACCGCAACCGCATGTATCCTGCGCTGGGATTTGCGAAATACTATGATAAGCCATCTTTTGAGAATGATCACTTTAATTCCTTCGGTGCTTCCGATGAAGAGCTGTATAAGGTAGGTTTGAGCAAGCTGCAAGAACTGAAGGGACAAAACAAGCCCTTTTACGCACAGTTTGTAACGACATCCAGCCATCATCCGTTTAAGGTACCAGACGATAAGCAAAAAATCAGCATGCCGGACAATTTGAAAGACACCCAGCTCGGTGACTATTTAACGGCGCTAAACTATACCGATTATGCACTAGGCCAGTTTATAAATGGCCTGAAGGCGAGCGGCATGTGGGAAAATACTGTATTAGTAGCCTACGGCGATCATTATGGTCTTCAGAAAAAGGACAATGATCCTGCCTGGGTCAGCGAGCAGCTTGGCATTACCTATGACGGAGATTTGGATCGGTTTAACATTCCGTTATTCGTCCATGTGCCGGGCGCTGACGGGAAAGTGATGGATCAAGTAGGCGGTCAAGTGGATATTATGCCTACCGTAGCCAACCTGTTAGGCGTTTCGCTCAAAGATGAGGCATATACGGCATTTGGGCATGACTTGCTCAATATGACGAGCAATGTAATTGGGATGAGATATTATCTCCCTACAGGCTCGTTTTTCAATAATGATATTCTGTTCGTGCCAGGCAAGGGCTTCGAGGATGGGAAAGCAATCGATATTAGAACGAAACAGCCCGTGTCCGATTTCAGCCAGTACCGCGCGGATTACGATTATATACTAGAGCTCATGAAATTATCTGACGATTATGTCCGTTTGCTGCCGAAGCGGGCGCCTTAGAAGTGGATCAGACGTCTCTTGTCGATACGGACAGGGGACGTTTTTCGTTTATGAGAAAGGTAAAGCTTTAATGGCGGGTAGCAATGAGTTAATATGGATATAGTGACAATTAATTATTCTCTTCCAATATAACGTAAGGAATCGATGAGACATGCGAATTGGTTTTTTTGACTCGGGAATTGGCGGGCTTACCGTGCTGGCGGAAGCGCTCCATAGGCTTCCTGACAAGGATTTTCTGTATATGGCGGATACGCTGCACGTTCCCTACGGTACGAAGGCCGAAGAGGATGTTAGGACGTATATTCTCGATTCGGTCGGTTTGATGATGAACGAAGGCATAGATGCTTTAGTAGTTGCCTGCAACACGGCTACCAGTATAGCTATTAATGATTTGAGAGAGCGGTATTCGCTTCCCATTGTAGGCATGGAGCCGGCGGTTAAGCCAGCGGTAGAGATGAACCTTGCAACTGGCAAAAGAGTACTCGTATTCGCTACGCCTCTAACCCTGCAACTGCCTAAGTATTACGCACTCGTATCCCGTGTGGATGAACACGGCATCGTCGATTCTTTGCCGCTGCCGGAGCTCGTGCATTACTGCGAGGCACTGCAATTCGATCATTCGATTATGAATGATTATTTCCTTGCCAAGCTTGCGGACTACGATTTGGATCAATACGGCATCATTGTACTTGGCTGTACGCATTATCCTTTCTATAAAGATATTCTAAGGAAATTGCTGCCTGCGCATATTGCGATTGTTGATGGCAATGTGGGAACGGTGAAGCGGCTTTCCGCATTGCTAAGCCGTTACGGCATCGCAAGCGGCGGGGGCAATGGAGATGTACAATTGATGTGCTCGGGCCATGAGCCCGCTTACGTCGACAAAATGCATAAAGCGTTGTCTATTCTGCGTGAGCGGGAATGGTTAACGGAAACGCAGCCAACTTGATTGGTGCGAGCGATCCGTATTTGCAGAAAGTGTACGGCTTGCTTCTGAATGAGCGCGAACGCTTCAGATGGCCAAACCATACTTTTCGTCATTGGCGCCAAACAAATAAGCGTTTATCCTGTACTTGTGCAGGATAAACGCTTATTTGCCATGTAAGATGAAGTGATGCTGTAATGAGTGCAGGATAGCGAAAAAGTAAGATCTTAGATGTCTCCGAGAGTGAGGAGCACCGGACAATGGTCGCTGCCCATGATATGGCAGTCGATCTGCGCATCGACGAGTAACGGCTGAAGTCTTTCAGAAGCGAGGAAGTAGTCAATCCGCCACCCGACGTTCCGCTCCCGCACCTTAGGCATGTAGGACCACCAGCTGTACACATCCGCACGGTCCGGATAGAAATGCCGGAACGTATCCAGAAATCCGGCTTGAAGCAGGTCGGTCATTTTGCCGCGCTCCTCAAGGGTGAAGCCAGAGTTTCCGAGATTGGGCTTTGGATGCTTCAGGTCGATTTCTTGATGCGCAACATTAAGATCTCCGCACACGATTACGGGCTTCACCGCATCCAGCTGCAGCAAATAGCTGCGGAACCGGTCTTCCCATTCCATACGGTAGTCCAGTCTCGTTAAGTCGCGTTTTGCATTAGGTGTATAAACCGTAACCAAATAAAAGCTTTCAAATTCAAGGGTAATGACGCGGCCCTCGGGCTCAGCGTTTTCCTCAATGCCGTAATGAACGGAAAGAGGCTTGATTCTGGTGAACACAGCCGTGCCGGAGTAGCCCTTTTTCACTGCATAATTCCAATACTGGGCATACTCTTCGCCTAGCTCCATGGCAATCTGTCCTTCTTGAAGCTTCGTTTCCTGGAGGCAGAAAATATCTGCGTCCGTTTCTTTAAAGTAATCATAAAAGCCTTTTGTGACGCATGCTCTTAAACCATTTACGTTCCAAGATACGAGCTTGATCATCATTAATCTCCTCGCGAATCATATCGTTTATCTATTAGTTTATCATAGATTCGGCGGGGATTGACTGTCATGGACGGGAAACGGCGCTCTGGGAGTTTTTCTGCGGATAATCGCTTCCATAATAATCAAATTAGGCACCCAGCAAAGCCAGGCGACAGCGTGATAGCCGGCTTCGAATTCACCAAAAAGCATAACGAGAGGCGCGAGCCATATTCGCAGAGTAACCCCGGCAAACGTAAGCGCATAGCTGCGAAGCATCCATTCTTTATGTGACTTTATGTCTCCAGCCATTATTTTGCGCAAACCCATCCACGTCGTTGCCAGCCAAAGGATATCCAGCGTAAAGAAGCCTAGACCCGAGATCCAGCCGCCTGTTGCGTAAAAAGACAGATAAATGCTGACAATGCCGCTTAATGCGATCGAGAGAACATAAACATAGCCGAGCTGTTTGTGCAGGGCTCCCCTGGGCTTTGATTTCCTCTGGAAAATTTGAAAAGGGCCAATAACGAGAGCCATTATGGCAGTTATGATGTGGACGTACAACACGTAGACCCAAGGCGTAAGCTGAAAATCAGGCTCCTGCAGCTTTGCGGCAACGAGGCCGGCATCGCTGGCTTTGAATAAGCCATACTGGACGGCAGCATATCCGGCTATCGCAAAAGCAAGAAAAAATACGAGCGCATGATTCCATTTTTTCATCAACATCATCACTCTTTCTTTAATTGATTGGCGTTCAATTAAAAGTTAAAAAAATTATTGCAGTCCGCGCAGCAGCAATTGCACATGAAGGCTGGCAAGCTCGTTCAGTTCCTCGAAAGTTTGCGAGCTGGAGATATAGAAGCTGACAAAGCCATGCAGGGAGAGAAACAGTAGCCATACCATATCATCATTGTGAATATGTTCCGGATTGATGTGATGCAAGCATCCTTTCACCGCTTTAGAAAATTTCTCATAGCTGGCCATCTTCGGCTTCGACGTGTAGCAATCAAGCTCAGGCTGTTGAATGAGGAACATCAGCTCGAATGAGCGCTTGTTGTCCAGACCAAACCGAATAAACTGCATAAATATCATGCGCAGCTGGTCAACACCGGGGATGGGGGCTTGTGTCATTGTGTCGTGGAGCAGTTCATTGAGCCGATCGAAATCTGCTGTTGTCATCGCACTGAATAAATCCGCTTTCTCGCGAAAATGGTAATAAAGAGATCCTGGTGAGTAGCCTAGCGCCTTTGCAATGGCTCGCATGGATACATCGCGATAGCCTAGCCGCGAGAACTGCTCTCTAGCCGTCTCCAATATCCGCTCTTTACTTAGCTCTTGATCGACTGCTTTTCGTGGTGACATGGGCAGATAACTCCTTTATTTGAACGTTGTTCAATAAAACAATACCATATGCTGTATAATTTGGTCAACGACTCATTTATGATGCGGCAGTCCATCCCTCAGCACTAGGATATATGGTAAAATCGGTTTAACGTCGCTCATCTTACATAAGCTAATTCATTTTAGACATCGCTAGATAACATGAAAGGGGAGCAATATGAGCAAGAACAACAAAATGAATGCATTCAGCCATTATCGGATGATGCTGAGCCGCTATTTGCTTCCGCAAAAGAAGGCGCTCGCGGGGCTTACACTGCTGCTCTTCTCCTCTATCGGATTGCAGCTCGTTAATCCGCAGATTATTCGCTACTTTATTGATACAGCGCAATCCGACAAAACCTTGCAGCCGCTGTATTATGCAGCAGCGCTCTTCATCGGCTTCTCACTCATCCAACAGCTTGTTTCTGTCATCGCAACCTATGTGAGCGAGAATCTGGCATGGCGTGCGACGAATCAGCTTCGCGGCGATCTGGCCGAGCATTGCCTCCGGCTTGACATGTCATTTCACAAATCGAACACGTCAGGCTCAATCATTGAACGGGTTGATGGCGATGTCAATGCGCTTGCGAATTTTTTCTCCAGCTTCATTATTCACCTGGCAGGCAACTTGCTGTTAATGATCGGCATTATCGTATTATTATTTCGGGAAAACATATGGATCGGCCTAGGCATGCTGCTATTTGTCGTGTTTGCCATGATGGTCATTCAATGGATTCGCAAATTTGCGGTGCCCGTATGGGCCAAGTGGCGACAAATCAATGCTGAATTTTACGGCTATATCGGTGAGCATCTGGAAGGGACCGAGGACACGCGTGCGAACGGGGCAACAGGATTCGTTATGAATCGCTTCTATTCGCTGCTGCGGCGGATGCTGCCTTTGCGCAGAAAGGCTTTTCTCGGATTCTCGGCGATGTGGATTACAACGATTATCGTGTTCGCGTTAGGCAACGCTATGGCTTTCGCGATTAGTGCCTCTTTATGGAAAGCAGGTGCTATATCCATTGGGACCGTTTATTTGATTTTCTATTATACGGAGCTGCTGGCAAAGCCGATCGAAAAGATACGTACCCAAATCGAGGATTTGCAGAAAGCGGATGCCAGCCTGCTTCGTATCCGCGAGCTGTTCGATACGGCTCCCAAGATTGCGGATGGTCCTGGAGCGAGGCTGCCGGATGGTCCGCTTTCGGTAGAGCTTAACGAGGTGACGTTCGGCTATGATGAGTTTCCTACTTTGCAGGAGCTGAATTTGCGGGTAAAGCCAGGCGAGGTGCTTGGTTTGCTAGGGCGTACGGGAAGCGGGAAGACGACGCTGGCCCGGCTTATGCTTCGCTTCTATGACCCTCAGCAGGGCAGCATCAGGCTGAACGGAACGGACATTAGGGATTGCAAGCTTGCGGAGCTGCGATCGAGGGTTGCTCTGGTGACGCAAAACATTGAAATTTTGCAAGGTACCATTAGGGATAACTTAACTTTTTATGACGAGAGCATTTCCGATTCAGAGATCGTCGCTGTACTTCGCGAGCTAGGCTTGAGGAACTGGTATGACACGCTGCCGGATGGGTTGGACACGCCGCTCTCTTCAGGCGGTGCAAGCCTGTCTGCGGGAGAGGCTCAGCTGCTCGCTTTTGCAAGAGTTTTTCTGACAAATCCCGGTCTTGTCATTCTCGATGAGGCTTCGTCTAGGCTTGATCCGCTTTCGGAATTCCGTATGGAACAGGCGATTACGAAGCTGCTCTGCAGCCGCTCGTGCATCATTATTGCGCATCGCCTTGCCACCGTACAGCGTGCCGACCAAATTGTCATTCTGGAGCAAGGACGCATCATAGAGAGCGGAGCCCGCGTTAAGCTGGCTGCTGATCCCTCGTCTGCGTTCAGCAGAATGCTGGCGGCCGGGCTTGAGGAGGTGCTGGCATGAGCACGTTTACGTACATGTGGCGTTTGATTTGCTACCGCCCAGGCTGGTATATCACCAACGCCCTCATCTGGACGATTATTTATTTGATGCCGATTTTTCCTGGTCTAATTACGAAGGCTTTCTTCGATTCGCTAACGCTTGATTCGGCGGCTGCCTATAGCACTTGGGGGCTGATCGCGCTATTAATAGGGGCGGCACTTGCCCGCAGCGCGACGGTGCTGATCGGGTTTATAACAGATGTTAATTTTCGTTTCCGCATGGGGATGCTGCTAAGGCGGAATTTGCTTGAGCATATACTGAAAGAGCCTGGGGCACGGGCCATACCGTGCTCGCCGGGTGAGGCGATTAGTCATTTCCGGGATGATGTAGATCAGTCGGAGGAAGCTGTCAGCTGGTCTGTCGATGTATTCGGCATGACCTGCTTCGCAGCTGTATCGTGCTTCATTCTCATACGCATTGATGCGCAAATGACGCTGCTTGTGTTTTTGCCGCTCGTCATCGTGGTAGTCGTGGCACAGCTTGCTACGACGAGGCTGCAGAAATACCGCTCAGACAGCCGTGAGTCAACTGCCAAAGTAACGGGTGCCATTAGTGAGATGTTCGGCAGCGTGCAGGCGATTCAGGTTGCGGGTGCGGAGAAGCGCGTCATGTCGAGATTCAGGCAGCTCAACGACAACCGTCGCAAAACGATGCTGAAGGATAAGCTGATGACCGAGGTGCTGGACTCGATCTTTTCCAATTCGGTTAATTTAGGAACAGGTCTGATTCTGCTGCTTGCCGGTCAAAAAATGCGCGGCGGCGAATTCACGGTAGGCGACTTCTCTCTGTTCGTCTATTATTTGACCTTCGTCACACAGTTTATTTCGAACTTTGGCAAATTTCTCACCTATTTCAAGCAGATGACCGTTGCGCTGCTCCGCTTAACCGGCATATTGCAGGGAGCCCCCGCTCAAGTGCTGACGGCGCATAATCGTTTGTATTTAAAGGGAGATACAGAGGATGGAGCAGCCAAACAAGAACCGCAGGCAATCGACAAGCTGGAACAGCTAGAAGCTGTAGGGTTGACGTACACCTATCCTGAGACGGGCAGAGGTATTGCATCTGTTCATATCAGCCTGAAACGAGGCTCCTTTACTGTCATTACAGGCCCAATTGGTTCAGGAAAAACAACCCTTGTGCGAACGCTGCTCGGCCTTCTGCCGCAAACTTCTGGCATTGTGCGATGGAACGGACAGGAGGTATCTGATCCCGGCTCTTTCTTTGTACCGCCGCGCAGCGCGTACACCGCGCAAGTGCCAAGGCTGTACAGCGATACCCTGCGCGAGAATATATTATTGGGCGCTTCAGATCAGAAAGGGCAGCTGGCACGTGCGCTTCATACGGCTGTGTTGGAGGATGATCTGGGCCATTTGCAGAATGGATTGAATACGGTAATTGGTCCCCGAGGCGTAAAGCTGTCTGGAGGACAAGCACAGCGAACCGCTGCGGCGCGCATGCTTGTGCGTGATAGCGAGCTATATGTGTTTGATGATCTTTCGAGTGCGCTTGATATCGAGACGGAGCAGAAGCTGTGGTCCCGGCTTTTCCGTGAGCGTGGAGATGCGACCTGCCTTGTTGTTTCGCATCGAAAAACGGCACTGGCGCAGGCCGACCATATTATTGTGATGCGTGACGGCGAGGTTGAAGCTGAAGGGACGGCTGAAGAGCTGCTTGCTGCAAGCGATACATTCCGTCAATTGTGGCATGGAGAAGAGAATTAAATGAGAAGAAGTACCCAGTAATTCGCGTGGCTCCCGATTCATGAATCGGGAGCTCTTTTTAGGTGAACAGCAGAAAAATGGCTTAAATACCGCAGAAGTCCTTGCAGGCTTGAAGATGTATTCCCGAAATAATGAGTATAAAAAAACGCTGAATAATAATGATAATCGTTATCAATTAATTTATAAAATAAATTCATTAGTTTTTAATATGGGAATAATAAGTATTAATAAATTTTAAAATGAATTATATTTTAGATTATTTGAACTAATATATAATTATTTATTCTAAGCGGAGATGTTGTTAGCCAAAGTCGGACTATTTAAATTATAAATAGTGACAATGAATGGATTGACATCGTTTGGCTGGCGACTATAAAATCAAGCTATCGACGAGCGATGTACACGCTCACGATAGTTTCAAGAGGCATGTGACTTGCACCTGCAAGCATATGCTCATGCCACAGAAATTTTTTTTACACCTTAGATGATAATGATTATCATTGTCTTCACAATAGCTTCTTCTGTGGGCCATATCCGTGCTTTGGAGAGGAGGAATGATGTCGGAATTAGCTTTAGCTGAACAGCGTTTTACATGTCATTAAACCTTTTTCGGCAGTGAAAATATGAATTCAAAACTAAGGGAGTGTATTGAATATGATGAAATCGATGAAGAAATTAGTTCCTATGATGCTTTTGACTTTGGTTTTTGCACTAGTTATGGCTATTCCGGCTTTTGCCGCATCGCAAAGCTATCGCTTCCTCGATTCCGCTGGCAGCGCAACGTCCTTCACGGCGACTCACTCGAGCGCATTTATTAACGGTGCTGCTGACGTAACGGGTTCTACGGCAACCATTACGCTTACAGGCGACTATTTCCCATCGCTTAAAGTGAATGGCACTTTTGCAACAAGAGCAGTCGTTGGCGGCAACACAACATTCACATTCCCGGTAGCTGATGTTGTTACCAACATTCCGGTTGAGCTTCGTGTTTACATCGAGGATGTCCACGATGCAACATTCAACCTGCAAATTGACTGGCTGTAATTCAAATTAAAACAGCGACCTGATAGCTTGAACGATAAGGATGAGAAGCGGCATGATCCAATCAGCCGCTTCTCATCCCGTTTGTTTGAACGGAAGCAGGAAGCGAAGAGGGAGTGTATCAAGTTGAAAAACAGATTTAAAAGGTCCTTATCCATAATGCTTGCGTTTGCATTGCTGCTGATGTCTTTTCAATTCAGCTATGCCGCTGAGCCGCAGGAAACGAAGGTTCCAGATGGTGAATATGCAATAAGCTACAACTATTGGAAAGATAATATGGAGACAGCTTCGGCTGCCGACGGCTTCATGCAGACCGGCAACGCCGGCAAACTCATTATTCAAGATGGCAAAGCCAAGTTCGAGCATGAAATTACGAACAAGAATTACGCTTACTTTCATTACCTAGGTTCACGCAAGGCTGGAAACAGCAAGGCAGTAATAACGCCTGTTGGTTCTGGTTATACAGTAGATGGCCAGGATGGCTATCAGCCTGTCGTTTATCGTCCAGCGAATAACGGAACAGGCAATTGGATTGTTCAAATCGATGTGGAAGACGTATTCAAGAAACAAGATATTCTCATGCATGTAGAGGTAAAAGATATTCCCGGATTTACGTACAATCACTGGTATAATGTGCAATTACGTCTGAATACAAGCTCGCTTCCTCTGCAACCAGGGGATGGCGATAACGGTGAAAATAACGGAGGGGGCTCGGAACAGCCGATTACCCTTGTGAATGTAAATGAATTAATCTCGGTCTCACGCTCCGTCTATGAAAGTACATACGAAGGAACGTCCTTCGGTGATTATCCGGTTGGTTCCAAAACGTCATTCTATGACAGCATCGTACTTGCAGAAGGCGAAAGAGATGCTGCAGGATCGGATACGACCCTTTACAAAGCCATTCACACAAAGCTTCAAGCAGCATTAAGCCTTTATAAATCCTTATTATTATCCGCGAATAAATCAGGTCTTAGCCTTCTGATTGCGTTATCGGAAGAAATAGCTTCAACCTCTGTGGAATTAGGAACAGCCGAAGGCAATCCGGGCGCCTTCTATTCTGCGATTACGCCAGGCGAATATGCGAAGAATTCGAAAAGTAATTTTATTGATCAGATCAACATCGCCAAAGCCGTCTTAAACGATGAAAAAGCAACGCAAGCAGCAGTCGATGCAGCGGTTAACAAAATCAATTATGCTTACATCGATTTCCCAACATGGCAGTATGTAGCGTCAGCACCTGCAAAAATCTATGTGTTGGATTCACTGGCTCCAACAGAGGTTGAATCGAACCATGCAAATGAAATCGGAAAAACAGCGGTTCTGATTACGAATCAAGGCTTGCAGAACCGTACGAGCGTCAACCTTACGTTTAACGGGTCAGCCACCTCCATTACCGAGGTCGTTCAATCCTTTGCGTTGGAAGAAGGCGGAATGACTACGGAAGGATTGTTATTTACTAGAAATAGAGACAAAGCACTCAAAATAAGCAAAAGCTCTACAGAGGATAAGCAGGTTTATCAAGTAATCTCACGAAATATGCTTGCAGGCGATGATAAATGGTTAGGACTGTCGTTTGTTAAATACAAATCGGGAGACACGTCGAAGGAAGCTTATATTAGCTATAACGCGGGACTGCTTGATGAGCTTAAGCAGGCAGCCGTTGACGCTCAGAAGCTGCATGATACAGCTTCAGCCGTTATAGGCGAAGAGCAGCCATTCGCGGATGCAAAAGCCGAACTGCAGGCCGCCATTCAATCGGCAGAGGAAACGTCGCGCAACCTTGCTGCTACAAGGCTGCAAATTGCGGGCAAGAAATCCGAGCTGCAAGCGGCGCTAGCCGCATTCAAAGAAACGGCGTCCACTTTGCTTTATTTCTCCGCCATTCATGCGGATAAAGAGCAATTCTCAACTATGGATAGTTACTTTGTGAAGCCGGCGCTTGTTACTACTGAATCAGGTTCTACGTTTGTAACGCTGACGGTGAAGGATAGCGCAACGGTTCAAGCCTTCCGCGTCAAAACGGGTGGTGCTTTCGTAGAATCAACGGTTGTTAGCGAAGACAAGGGTGCAAATACCCGTGTCGTGACGTTCAAGGTCGATGATTTGCCTGTACTTGCAAGTGCACAAGTACGCACAGTCGTTCCAGCTCAAAATTATGACAGAACGCATGATATTCGCTTAAATTTCAACAATGTAAACAATGAGGCATTAGCTCTGGCTATTACGCAAGCGACCGCGGTTCACAAGGCTGCGGTAGTAGGTACCAAGAAAGGCGAGTATCCAGAAGCTGCGAAGAACACGCTGCAAAGCGCTATACTAACGGCTGGCGCTGAAACGGTACGTGCAGCAGGAACACAGGAGCAATCTGATGCAGCACGTACGGTGCTTCTGGCGGCGGTCGACACATTTAAAGCAGCGGAAATTACCGTTACAATCCCTGACCCGATTACTAATCCACCTGCAGGCGGATTAGCTAATGGCGAATACAGCATCAATGTTCGAATATTGAAATTCGGAACGGAACAGGATTCAGTCATGCAAGGCTACATCAATCCGAATGCCAAGTTAAGCGTAGCTGGAAGCAGCAGAACGATCTTCCTGACGATTATGCAGGACAAAGAAATAACGGGCTTGAAATTTAATGGTGTTAACGTCTCGACGGTCAGCCGAAACGTGGAACAGAATACGAGAGTGGTATCCTTCTCGATTGCGGACCTATCGAAGATAACAAACGGTTGGGTGAAAATCGACTGGCCAGAAATGTCATACCATCATGAGTACGATATCCAGATTAAATTCGACGAGGCGAGCATCAGAGCTTATGATGGCTCCGATGTGCTGCCGGTGAAAACGGAAGAGGACTTGGACGAAGAATTGGTTGAGCCAGTTGTAACCGAGTTGAAGGATATCCAGGGACACTGGGCCCAAGATGCGATTGAAAAGGCGATAGGACTCGGAATCGCTAAAGGCTACGAGGATGGCAAGTTTCATCCGAATGCCGTCATCAATCGCGCGGAATTTGCGGTCATGCTCAGTCGCGCTCTGAAGCTGGAAGCCAGCAAGGAAGCAACGAGTTTCAATGACAAAAAGGATTTGCCGAAATGGGCGCAGGAGCATATTGCTAGAGCGGTCAAAGCAGGATTGATTGGCGGGTATGACGACCAAACGTTCCGTGCGGGCAATGAGATTACACGAGCTGAGCTGGCGGTTATTATCGCGCGTGCTGCCAAGCTAGAAGTCAAAGAAAACGCCGTACTGTCCTTTGCGGACGCAGCCGAGTTCCCAGCATGGGCGAGGAATGAAGCAGCAGCGGCAATTGAAGGCGGATATATACAAGGAAAAGGAAACAATACGTTTGATCCGAACGCGAGTGCTACGCGCGCAGAAGCGCTGACGCTGATTTTACGCTTGCTAGAGAAACAGTAGTCAAACGGCTGCACAATGCCGAGGTCTTCCTTACGGGAGGTCTCGGTTTTTTTAATAGATAAGAATCTATATGTATTCACATATAAATGTGCTTAAATATCTCCGTAAAACGACTGCTTTAGCCACAGAGGTCGGCGACAGCCGTTTACGCTTGGCATCAGAATAATCCTATTGACTTTGTGGTATCCTAGTGTTAGGATAAAATTATCCTAATAATAGAATTCATTAAATTAAGATAAAGGGTAGGGAGGTACAGCCATGTATCAGCCTGATGACCAAAACCAGCTTGACCTCAGACTTTTCCGGATCTGGCATAAGGCTACGAAAGCTTTGCATGACAATATACGCAAGGATATGGAGAACTACGGCGTGAGCCAAGAGCATTTCATGATTTTGGAGCTGCTGTACAGCAAGGGACCGCAGCCTATTCAGAAGATAAGCGAGAAATTCTCCATTCCAAGCGGAAGCATTACCTATGTAATCGATAAGCTGGAGAAGAAGGGTTATGTGAGACGTGAACCAAGCGCAACGGACCGAAGAGGCTCAAACGTGAAATTAACGGAAGAGGGACAAGTCTTGTTTGACGAGATTTTTCCGAAGCATGCTGCCGTTATTAGCCGTCATTTGAATGTCATCGAGAAGGCGGATAAGGAGCAGCTTATTGTGCTCTTGAAGAAGGTCGGTCTTCATGCAGAGGCTATAACCTTGAAGGGGGAGAATTGAGATGAAAGTGAATGTATATACACCGCTGCAGCAGGCAGTAGGCTCATTCGAAAACGGTAAAATCATTGAACAGAAGCCCATTGGATTCCCTCAGGAGCAGGAAGCGGTGAAAGGAGTAGGGCCCTTGTTTTATTGGGCCTGGGCACATGCGAAGGAAGGCGGCAGCATTGGCCTGCATCCGCATAAAGGCTTTGAGATTATGACCTATGTGGTGAACGGGCTGGTGGAGCACGGAGATACTCTTGGTACAGAAAGCACGGTTGGACCAGGCGGGGCGCAGATCATGCAGACCGGCTCAGGCGTATCGCATCGCGAGAAGATTACGGGACCCGATGCGGAGATTTTTCAAATTTGGTTCGAGCCTAACTTAAATGAAGCAGTGAAAAGAACGCCGACTTACCATGAATACAATGCGGAGGATTTTCCGGTTTCCACCAGAAGCGGCGTGCGAATTAAAACCATTATCGGCGAGGAAGCTCCAGTTCAGCTCGTTGCGGATGTTCGTGTATGGGATTTAACCTTGGAGTCTGAAGCCGAATATGCGTTTACGATTCCCGAAGGCTATTCCGCAGCGGCGCTGGCTATTAGAGGCGACGGCTTATGGAGCTTCGGCCCGGAAGGCACAAGCAAGGCGTTGTTTAAGCAAAAGGATTTTACGGTAATGGAATCGGAAGGGCAAGCCGAATCGATTCGGTTGGTTAATGGGGAACAGCCGTTTCGAATGATTATGATTCAAGTGCCAACGCAAGTCGATTATCCTTTATACCAGCGTTAATTCCAAACATTCAGCATACAGAGGGAGATGTTCAGCATGTCAAAGGTGAAGCTGGCTATTATTTATTACAGTGTTACAGGTACGAATTACCAAATGGCGCAGTGGGCGGCAGCGGGAGGCGAAGAGGCAGGAGCAGAGGTGCGCATTCTGAAGACACCGGAGCTGGCAACGGAGGACGCTATTCAAGCTAATCCCATTTGGCGGGCGCATATTGCAGAAACGAAGGAAATTCCAGAGGTTACTTACAAAGATCTAGAGTGGGCCGATGCTATTATCTTCAGTATTCCTTCGCGCTTTGGCGGTATTCCAGGTCCTGTTAAGCAGTTTCTCGATTCAACAGGTGCGCTTTGGTTCAATGGCAAGCTGGTCAATAAGGTCGTAAGCGGCATGACATCGGCACAGAATGCGCATGGCGGTCAAGAGCAGACGATTCTCGGCCTGTATACCTCCATGTATCACTGGGGAGCGATTGTGGCTGCGCCAGGTTATTCAAGCCCCGTAACCTTTGAAGCTGGCGGCAATCCTTATGGTACAAGCGTGACTGTTCAAGGCGGGAAAATGGTCGAGGACGTTAAAGCAGCGGTAGAGTATCAAGCCAAACGTACGGTAACGGTTGCGCAATGGGTGAAAAATGGACTTGCCGAGTCTTAAGCCTCAAACATAATAGATGAAGACAAGGGGATAGCAGAGCGCTGTCCGTAGATAGTAGAGAAACCCGCGTTATTATAAACGCCGGGTTTCTTTTTTGTTTTCTATATAAGTTGAGCGAATGAATGAGCTGCGCAGACGGAGAGAACAAAGTTGTTCTGGAGAAATGAAATGTTCGCTTTTACAGACCAAATGGAAACTATATATGAAGTTAACGAATCAAAACCATTTGGCTGCAACCGCGATCGGAAGAATGACTTACTGCACCACAGCGTTCATCAACGCTTGTTCAAGTGCGTTATTTTGCCCAAGCAAATGGCAATAGCGAAATCCGTGCAGCGTAACACAAAAAAGACTGCCGAGACTTTCTCGACAGCCAAAGGCTTGCGCGCTTGCGGAGCTTCTTTTTATTCGTTACCGTTATTTGCTTAACAAGCTTTTATGTGACTCAGACAAGAGGCTGGAACGGAAAGGCCCTAGATTACGGCTTAGGGATTTTCAATTTCGTACCTGCTTTTACCTGATCAATATCAACGATATGATTGTAGTCCGCAATAAACATGGCGTGCTTGGTCGTGCCATAGTAGATTTTGGAGATGCTGTAGAGCGTCTCGCCCTTTTGCACCGTATGCTCCGTGGCCTCGAATTCATCAGAATTGTCGCCTGAGCCAACGGATTCATCAGGTTGATCGTTCTTAAGGGACGGGATGACCAGGTTGGTGCCTGCCTTGAGCCCTTTGTTTTTGTCCAGCTTGTTTTCATTGGCAATATAATCTGCATATTCTGCTGATTTATAGAACATTCTGGATATACCCGTGAGGGTGTCACCGGCTTGAATTAAATAGGTTGCCGGCAGATTAATCTTGGAATAATCCTTGCTTTCCTGCGGCTTGCTGCCTGATGAACTGTTCCCTGAGGTCAACGCAGGAATCGTCAGCGTGTCGCCGGCTTTCATATCATTAATAAACAGAATATGGTTATGCTCCGCAAGCAGCGCGTAATGGTCCTTGGACTGATAAAATTTCTCCGATATCGTGCTCAAAGTATCGCCCTTCTGGACCACATAGGTCGTAGGCAGCTTTACAGCAGCGCTTTGGCCATCTGGCTTGCTGTCGTCCTCCTTCTGATCCTGGCTCGGTTTTTCCGTTTGTTTCGGTATGGTCGGCTCTACTGCGTCTTTGACCGGCGCTTCTGTGGCTGCTGGTTCGGGATTGTTCCCGATTTCCCCGTCATCATCAGTTGGTTCTTGCGTTTCCTCTGCATCGATCGTACCAGCCGGAATTGGCTCATCCGTGACGGGCAACGTTTCATGAAGACCTTCGTCCACCGAATCGGAGTTAGCGGAATTGCTGCTCTTCGGTTGATTATTGGCGTCAGCATGCCCAGCTGTCTCTGATTGAAGATTGGTGTCGACCAAATTCGTATATTTACTGTAGAGTACTCCGCAGACGGCTACGAGAATGATGACGACGGCCAGATAAAGCGATAACGTTACTTTTTTGATTGATGTCATTCTGCCCTTGGAACGGTTGTTGCTGCGTGTAGTATGGTTACCCAAAACGTGATCTTCTCCCTTGTTCCTCAACTTATTTCTACTCTATCAGACTTGTCGAAACCTGTGGAATAGGCCTAATCAGCCATTTCAGCCGGATTCAAATTGCTACTTATGCAGCTCGCATGTTCAAGTATTTTCTTTGTTGCTCTCCAATTAGGTTTTTGCATGCAGTTTGGAGCAATCTACAGCGATAGAATTGGAAATATCCAGTAATAACGTTTATATTACACGATCTTTCTAAACAAAAACTGTACATGGGAAAACTCTCATAAAGAAGGCGGCTGCCTTCAGCAGGAAATGTCGGAAAGCAGCTTCCACGATAAAGCCGTAAGCCCTATGGTTGATATTCATATCGGACATTCCTGCTGAATTAGACCTACCTGCTTCTCTGCATCCTCCGTTGATTATGGATAGGATCGTTGATTTTTGAAATTACGAAAATGATCTTTTTCGCCTATAATAAACATACGGATGCTAGAGATCCGAAAGAGATAGGCAAAGGGGCATTCCATGATGGAAAAAAGAGTGATTCTTTTTCAAGGCGACTCGATTACGGATGGGGCAAGGGGAAGAACCGACGATCCCAATCATATACTGGGGCACAGCTATGCTTACATTGTGGGAGCCAGACTCAGCTTCGTATGGGCAGAGCAGCAGCCACTCATCATCAACCGAGGAATAAGCGGCGATAGAGCCTCGGATCTCTATGCGAGATGGAATGAAGACGCGATCAGCTTGAATCCCGACATCATCAGCATCTTGGTCGGCGTGAATGATGCTTGGCGGTCGATGAACGGAGAGGCCAGCGGAATTACGGATCGCTATGAGCGGGCATACCGCCATATTTTGGAAGAAACGAAGCAGGTTCTGCCCGAAGCGCAGCTTGTGCTTTGCGAGCCTTTTATTCTGAACACAGGGGCGCCAAGCCAGAATTGGCAGGCGTGGTCGGAGCGGATAACGGCTTACCGTCACACGGTACGCGAGCTTGCAGGCCAGTTCGGCGCGATTTTTGTTCCGCTGCAGGCAGCGTTTGATGAGGCTTGCACAAGGGCAGATGCCAGCTACTGGCTATGGGATGGGGTGCATCCTACGGCTGCCGGACATGAGCTGATTGCACGGAAATGGCTGGAAACGGTGCTGGACAAAGAAGCTGCGGGCGAATAGAACATACCCATTTGGGAAAACGCTGTATAGGTAAGGAGACCAAGCCGGCATCGACAGGAAGCCGGTTTCTTGCGTTTACACCATGAGGAGAAGGTTAGGCTTATGCATAAAATAACGAAGCTGTTCCGAAATTTAAGCGTGACCTGGAAATTCGTTGCGACGTTTCTTTGTATTCTGGCTGTTTCCTTGTCCGCCTGCGGCATTTATTTGTATTTGCAATTATCGGGTTCGGCCGTATCGCAGGCACAGATGGTTATGGAGCAGAACCTGCTGCAAACGCGCAACAGCTTGATGAACAAGATGAGTATGATTCAGAACATATCGAAGCTGCTTACCTCGGATATTAGGCTTCAAACCTTTTTGGGAAGCGATTTCAATAAAAACTCGTTCGCCTATGACGATTACACGTCGAACATTAGCCCCTATGTGGAAAATGTGCTGCGGCAGAACCCAAGCGTGCATTCGCTGCGCGTGTATATGACGAACCCGTCAATTCCAGAGATTTATGACAGCTTCTATCAAATCTCCCGCATCGAGGATCAGCCATGGGTGAGGGAGGTTACGAGCGATGATACGAATATATTCGGCTGGCGCGGGCTCCACACCGAGAAGCTGCTCTTGAATATTCCGAAGCGCGGTGAGCCGGAGAACGTATTTTCCTTCTATCAGAAAATTAATTCCATTCGGTATTTCGATACGGTGGGCTTGCTTGAAATTGAAATATTAGAGAGTGATTTATTCGATATATTGAATTCGGAGAGTACGGGCCAGATCGGCGATCTGTTTATGATTGATCGGGATAACCATGTCGTATCCAGCAATAAGAGCGGATTGTTCAAGCAGCAAATTACGGATGAAGGCTTGGCACAGCTGCCGATTGATACAGGGTTTAATCAGGTGCTTAAGGTAGACGGCCGCAAGTCTGTCGTGATTTCGGTGCCGCTGCATGATCTTGAGCTGCGCTTAATCGGGATATTTCCCGTCAGCGGGCTGAATGAGAAGGTGAAGGAGTCTGCTTTCTCCATTACGGGCATTCTGCTCATTGCGCTTGTCGTGCTCGGTTTTGTCGTCTATTTCATTACGAATGCCCTGCTATCGCGGCTTAAGCGGATTGTACTGGCCATGAAACGGGTAAAAGAAGGCTCATTAACCGTCTCTGTGCCTGTCCAATCCAATGATGAGTTTTCTCAAATTGCGATTAGCTTCAACCATATGACCGAACGGATTCACGAGCTGGTCGAGACGGTGTACAAAAGCCAGCTGATGGAGCGTGAAGCGGAGCTAAAGGCGCTGGAGTCGCAGGTTAATCCGCATTTTCTCTACAATACGCTGGCAACCATTTCGTGGGTAGCACGAAAAGCGAATTCAACGGAAATCGTCCATTTGTCAGGTGCGTTAGCGCAGTTTTACCGGCTGGTGCTAAATAAAGGAAGACGGGAAATTCTGATTAAGGACGAGCTGGAGATGGTGAAGGCGTATTTAGCGATCCAAAAGTTCCGGTTCGAGGAAATGTTTGATGTCGTTTATGATATCGATGAGCGCGTCTATGAGTATTGCGTCGTCAAAAATATCCTTCAGCCCATCGTTGAAAATGCGCTGAATCATGGGATCGAGCCAAAGCGGGACCGGGGTACGCTGCAAATTAAAGCATCGCTTGAGGCTGATGACATGCTTTGCTTCAAGGTAATTGACGATGGTGTCGGCATGTCCAAGGAGCGGCTTGCCGCGTTGCTTGTCGGCAATATTGAGCGTACGAGCGGCAGCGGCTATGCGGTGAAAAACATAACGGAGCGGTTAAATTCTTATTATGGCGATAAGCATGCCTTCCGCATTCACAGCGCACCAGGCATTGGAACGTCGGTAATGATTACGTTTGCCAAGGAGAGAGCGTGACTATGTATAAATTGCTGATCGTAGAAGACGAGCGTTGGGAGCGGGAAGGTCTAGTCGATTTCCTCGACTGGGAATCCCTAGGCATTGAGCTGTCCGGTACAGCACGCGACGGAATTGAAGGTCTGGAGCATACGCAGGAGCTGGACCCGGATATCATTATTACCGATATCCGGATGCCGGGCATGGACGGCCTAGAGATGTCCCGCAGAATCAAGGAGATCAAGCCGCATATCCGAATTATTATTTTGACAGGCTACGGTGATTTTGAATATGCGCGCAAAGCCATTGATATACGAGCGAGCCACTATGTCCTGAAGCCTATCAGTGAGCAGAAGCTGCTCGAAGCGGTCCAGAAAGTGATCCGCGAATGCGAGGAGGATGTTCAGTTCAAGCAAGAGAGAGAGAAGCTGCGGGCTGAGGTCGAGGAGCATCGCGAGCGGATGAAAGAAAAGTGGCTGCATGATTTGCTCTTCGGAACGTTAGAGCCAAAGCACGTCAGGGAGGTGGCGCAAGCAGAGGGACTCGGCTCCGAGCATGGCAGATTTGTGGCGTATGCAATCACGGAGACGAAGCAGGACCGAACCATGGAGCGGCTGCGTAATCTATTCCCTATTCCGTGTATAATCGCATATTCGGATAATCGGGAGGGGCAGTGGATCGTCGTTATTCCAGAGCCCAAGGGGCAGCAAGCGGAGTTCGCTGCTATGCTTGCAAGGCGACTGGCGGGAGATAGCGGATGGTTATGGCTGTCCAATATAAAGATTGGAGCAGGTACGGTTGTAGATGGTTTATCCCATATTGCGGAGTCTGTCAAGCAGGCAGAGCAGGTGCTGGCCTATGCAGCGTTCTGGGACGAAGGCGGTATTGTCAGCCTGGAGCAGGTGGAACGGGAGAGAGCGGGATTTCTAAGCGAGGTCGCCGATTTCCTCCAGCGGAGCAGCCAGCACGTTAAAGCTATCGTCCATGCCGTCCATGCTCTTGATGAAGCAAAAGCCATTGCCAGCGCGGAGGAAATGTTCCTAGCGCTGGTGGAACGGCGAGGCGCAGACGGCGACTACATTCGCCATTATATAAGCGGACTTCTCTTCGAGCTGTCCGTGCTGGCAGGCACGAGCCAAACCGAGGAGCGCCTTGGCACGGACCCTGGCGAACAGCTCTACGCGCTGCCGACGCTTGCCGCTATCAAAGTGTACACGCTGCATTTTATTACAGAAACGGTTAAAGCCATCAGAGAGAAGCGCGACGGAAAAGAAGAGTATGTCATCCGCCAAGTAAACAAATTGATCGAGCAGAAGTACATGTCATCGGATATCAGTCTGAAGTCCATAGCGGAAGAGGTATTCTTGTCGCCTAATTATTTAGGATCTTTATATAAGAAGACGACGGGGCAATCGTTTCACGACCGGCTTGCAGCGATGAGAATGGAGAGGGCCAAGTCACTTCTGGCTTTGCCTCATTATAAAGTTGCGGCAGTCGCCCAGGAAGTAGGCATTCCAAGCACCTCTTACTTCTGCACCGTGTTTAAAAATGCGTTCGGCATTTCGCCGGGGGAGTACCAGGATATGCTGCATCGCAAATGAGAACTCGAAGAAAAAAACGAACGGCTGCCTGAGCGACAGGCAGCCGTTTTAAATATAGGCGGAAAATGTAAGCGTTTCTAAAAGTGCGTTGATTAACGAAACAAACCACACTTTTTGATATATATCGCTGCCTATCTATCTTCTACAATAAGAGCAGGGAAAACATCAAGAGAAGGGGTGGACAGATGGAGGACTTGACTATGGCCGCAAGGCCCAAAGCAAGCAGCGGGACTGCGCGAAGCCCTTTCGGCAAGCGGTTATGGGCACAGCGCTACTTAATGATCCTAACGCTGCCGGCTGTCATTTGGCTAATTATATTCCATTACGTGCCGATGTACGGCATTATTATTGCATTCGAGGAGTACAACCCGGTGCAGGGCTTCACCTTCAGCCCTTGGGTCGGCCTAGCCAATTTCAAAGAGCTGTTTATTGATCCAAGCTTTTTGGATTCGGTTGCCAATACGTTTAAAATCAGCTTCCTGAAGCTGCTGTTCGGATTCCCTGCGCCGATATTGCTGGCAATTATGCTCAATGAGCTAAGAGCGCAGCGGCTGAAGAAGGTTGTGCAATCGCTGTCTTATCTGCCTTACTTTATTTCATGGGTATTCGTTGTCGGCTTCATGTACACGCTGCTTGATCCGAGAACGGGAGCGCTCAGCGGACTGCTTCAATGGCTCGGCCTGATCACGCAGGATCAGCTGCTTATGGGCGATCCCAAAACCTTCACGACACTCGTTGTCGTATCGGAAGTATGGAAAAACATCGGATGGAACTCGATTATATTCCTAGCGGCGATCGCGAGCATTGACCCGCAGCTGTATGAAGCGGCAACGGTGGACGGTGCGGGACGTTTTCGCAAAATATGGCATGTGACCTTGCCGGCGATTAAGCCGACGGTCGTCATCCTGCTCATTCTGAACGTCGGCGGTCTTGTGAATGCCAACTTTGATCAGCTGTTCCTCATGAAAAATTCGATGACCCAGGATCAAGCGAATGTGCTGTCGATCTACTCCTATGAGATGGGTCTTGTGCTTGGAAGGTTCTCATATGGTACCGCGGTAGGCTTGTTCCAATCCGTCGTCGCCTTCCTGCTTATGCTGGGGGCCAACTACTCATCACGCAAAATGACAAAGGAAAGCCTGTTCTAACCGCAAGCTGGCACCGACCATCCAGCTAGTCACAAGAAGAAACGGCTTCGCCCCTCTGCATGAGGAGGGTATCCGTTTCTCGCAGGAATAGAAGAATACTTTATCGCGTGAAATATATAAAGCCTTATAGTTTAACAAAGGAGGGTTAGCTATGAATGCTGTACACCGGACAACGGGGGAGAAGCTGTTCGACGCGGCGAATGTCGTGCTGCTCGTGCTGCTTGCCTTCGTAACCTTGTATCCGTTCTATAATATATTGATTACTTCGCTTAACGATCCTGCCGATGCGGCGCGGGGCGGCATTACCTTCTGGCCGCGCTTGCTTTCCTTCGAGAATTACAAAATGGTGCTGCAGGACGAGAGCCTAATCAACGCCTTTGTAGTAACGGTGCTGCGTACGATTGTAGGAACGGCTACTGCCGTCCTTTTCACCGCAGCGTTCTCGTACGGCGTATCGAAGCCGGAGCTGCTTGGCCGCAAGCTGTTTCTTATTCTGGCCATTATCACCATGTATTTCAGTGGCGGCCTTATTCCGCAGTATTTGCTCATTGCCCAATATCTTCATCTTAAGGGCAGCTTCTTGGCTTATATTTTGCCCAATTTGTTCAGCGTGTTCAATGCCTTGATTATGATTACCTTCTTCCGGGGTATACCGAAGGAAATGGAGGAATCGGCCAAAGTGGACGGCGCTCATGAGCTGACGATATTTTGGCGCCTTGTCCTGCCGGTCTCTAAGCCTGTACTTGCTACTATCGCGCTCTATAATGCGGTGTTCCACTGGAACTCTTGGTTTGACGCAATGCTGTACGGCGGTGAGAGCCTGCGGACGCTGCAGCAAATCCTTATGCAAATTATTAGCTCGAACAGCAATGTAAGCTTAATGGCAAGCAATCTGGGGATGAAAGCAGTGACTGCGGAATCCGTGAAGCTGGCAACGATGGTCATTACGACGCTGCCGATCGTATTCTCTTATCCCTTCCTGCAAAAATATTTTGTCAAAGGCATCATGATCGGCTCGGTCAAAGGCTAATCAACGGCTTCCGCGGGCAAACTGCCCGATATATAGAAGCAATTCGAAAAGGGAGGATTCATTCATCATGAACCAATCAAACAGAAAATCGCTTACGGCTGCTTTGGCATTCATTCTTGTGCTGGCTTTAGCGATTACAGGCTGCAGCAGCGGCAAAAATAACGAGCCGGCGGCAAGCAATGGCGGTGCCAACACAGAGACAGGCAATGCCGCGAATGCGCCGCAGACATCCAGCGATCCGAATGAGCTCGAATGGAAGCAGGATACTTCGCCATTTACGTTCCGCCAATATTTCTATGGTACTTGGGCATCCAACTATTTGTGGAAAGATCAGCTCAATATGAAGCAAATTACGGAGAAAACAGGCGTTACAATTGACCGTTTTCTTGCTACCGGCAATGATAACGATTTCTTGAATACATTGATTGCCTCAAACGATTTGCCTGATACTCTCATGCTCGATTGGAACCATCCGCAAGTGACGAAGCTGATTAACAACGGCATGCTGTATTCGTTGGATGAGCTTATCGACAAATATGCGCCAAAGCTATGGGATCTGATTGACCCTGAAATTATCAAATACCATTCCGTGGACGGCAAGCTGTGGTATTTGCCTAATAACTACGAAACGGAAGAGCGCCTTACAAACGGCATTCCGATTACGGGCATTCGTCCATGGTTTGTGCGCAAAGACATTTACAAAGCGCTTGGCGAACCGAAGATTGAGACGGAGCAGCAGCTTCAGCAATTTTTGGAGCAAGCGAAAGCGAAGTATCCGGAGTTGAGCCCGGTCGGCATGGAATCATTTGACGTATCGATGTGGGGCTTCCAAGGCAGCCTATCGATGGATTATCTCATTGATTCGTTTTCGCCGATGAATATGGAGAACCGGATCAAGGACGACACGCAGCGCGTGCTGTATCCGATGCGGGATACGAAGTTCATCGACGCATTCCGTTATGTGAACGGCCTGGCGAAAAACGGATTATTCGATTCGCAGCAGCTGATAGCGAAGCAAGAGCAATATGACGAGAAAATTTATGGCGCTAATTTTATCGTAACCTCTGCCTTCATGAATGGCATGTATACGCAATATAATCCGAAGATCAAAAGCACGCTGGGCGAGGATAAAACGTATGTCGTACTCGACGGCTTGAAGGTCGGCGGACAAGAGCCTCGTTATCCGGCGAGCCGCCTAATGGGCTGGCAGGGCTTCTTCATTACGAAAAAGGCAAAAAATCCGGAACGCATCATTAAGTTCCTTGAGTATGCATGGTCGGACGAAGGACAGCTGGATTTCCGTTATGGCAAAGAAGGCGAAACGTATGAGATGATCGACGGCCTGCCGAAAGCGAAGGATGAAGTGAAGGCGCTTGAGCTTAGCGACAATAACGCATGGTATAGTCAATATGGCTTTACGGCTTCCACGTTGATGTGGCGCTCGGGCAAGCTGTGGGATGCTGCAGACAAACGTGATTTCGATGAGAAGCAGCCTGAGCAAGCGGCGGCTAAGGATTTGCTAAAGAAATACAATTTCGACAGCTTCTCGCTAGGGCTTGAGAATATCGAGCCAGAGGGTTCAACACCGGAGGGTGTAATTAACGCCAAAATTAAAAACCTTTGGAACAAAACGATACCGATGCTCGTGCTGGCGGGGACCGATAAGGAATTCGACGACATCTACAATGATTTCGTGAAGGATATGGACAAAGTAGGAGCAGACAAGGTTGAGAAGGTTATGTATGAGCGCCATCTGGCCGATCTGGAGAAAAAAGGCATCAAATAATAAATAGGCATTAAATAATAGCGGAGCGGACAGGGAAGCTTGTCCGCTCTTTTCTTTGCTGAGGGGTACGATCCAGTAGTATGCGAAGGGGGAAATTGGTGTGAACAGGCCTGGTATCGAACAACAAATCTGGAAGCTATGGTATGAGCTTCCCGCAATGAAATGGGAAGAAGCGCTGCCGATCGGAAACGGGCGGCTTGGCGGAATGGTATTCGGAGGCACGGGCTGCGAACGGATACAATTGAACGAGGATACGCTTTGGGCGGGTTTCCCGCGTGATACGAACAATTATGAAGCGCTTAGGTATTTGAAAAAGGCGCGGGCCAGTGTAGACAGCGGTGAATATGCCGAAGCCGAACAGTTGATCAATGAGAAGATGCTCGGGGTAAATACGGAGCCGTATCAGCCGCTAGGAAATCTATGGGTCGAGCATGTAGGGCATCCGGCGAATGATAGTGGCAGCTACAAACGCGAGCTGGATTTGGCAACGGGCATAGCATCGACGGAATACGAGTTGGGCAAAGGGAAAGTGCTAAGAGAAGCTTATGTCAGCGCTGTGGATGACGTCATGGTCGTTACCTATGAAGCAAGCGCAGGAGAGCTGGAGCTGCTCGTATCGCTTGACTCCCTGCTTCCGCATAAGGCCTGCGCAGAGCGCGATAAGCTGGTTCTCACCGGGCATTGCCCGACTCACGTCGCTGACAATTATAAGGGAGATCATCCTCATCCGATCTTGTTCGAGGATGGAGGCGGCATATCCTTCGAGCTTCAGCTAAAGGTGCTGCTTGAGGATGGCGCGGTAAGCGAAACCCCGGATGGAAGGCTGCATATTACAGGTGCGCGACAGGTGACGCTGTTACTTGCTGCTGCTACCGACTTTGTCCGTTATGATAAAGCGCCTGCTGGATTACAAGCGGCAAGCGCACGCTGTACGGATCGGATGGCAGCCGCTGAGAAGCGCGGGAGCAGCGAGCTGCGCAGCAATCATACAAAGGATCATACCCGGATGTTTGGCAGAGTTGAGCTGGATCTCGGCATGACGGCAGCTGCGGAACAGCCAACTGATAAACGGCTGATTGCTTATCGGGACGGGGGCGAGGATCCACAGCTTGAAGCGTTGTATTTGCAGTATGGTCGATACTTGCTGATGGCGAGTTCAAGGCCCGGAACGCAGCCGGCTAACCTGCAAGGGATATGGAACCATCAGGTGCAGCCGCCATGGAACAGCAACTATACGATCAATATCAATACGCAGATGAATTATTGGCCCGCGGAGGTATGCGCGCTTAGCGAATGCCATGGTCCGCTTTTTGATATGCTTGGCGAGCTGGAAGAATCCGGTCAGCGAACGGCGAAAATCCACTATGCCGCAAGGGGGTGGGTGGCTCACCACAATACGGATTTGTGGCGTTCTACCGTCCCTACCGGAGGGGATGCCAGCTGGGCGTTTTGGCCGCTTGGCGGAGCTTGGCTGACCCGGCACTTGTGGGAGCGCTATGCGTACAGCTTGGATCTCGATTTTCTGGAAAATACGGCATATCCGCTGCTAAAGGGCAGCGCCATGTTTTTACTCGATTTCTTGATCGAGGGACCCGGCGGTTATTTGGTAACGAATCCATCGACCTCGCCTGAGAATAAGTTCATTACAGAAGGCGGAGAATTAAGCAGCGTATCGCTTGCAAGCACAATGGATATCAGCGTTATACGCGAGCTGTTCACGCACTGCATCAAAGCATGCCGATTATTAAAAGCCGATTCGCCATTCGTAGAGGAGCTGGAGGCAGCTTTGGCAAAGCTCCCGCCGCTTCAGATCGGCAGTCAGGGCCAGCTTCAGGAATGGTTTTATGATTTCGAGGAAAGCGAGCCAGGCCATAGGCATATTTCCCAATTATACGACCTCCATCCGGGAGAACGGATGACGGAGGAAACGCCGGAGCTTCTTGCGGCGGCGAGGATATCGCTGGAGCGCAGGCTGATTCACGGCGGCGGGCATACGGGCTGGAGCTGCGCCTGGCTGATCAACCAATTCGCCAGGCTGCGGGATGGAGAGGAGGCGCATCGATTTGTGCGTACGCTGCTTTCCCGTTCGACGCATGCCAATTTATTCAATGATGGACCTCCATTCCAGATTGACGGCAACTTCGGCGGAACCGCAGGCATAGCGGAGATGCTGCTGCAAAGCCATAAAGCTGCCATTGCGCTGCTTCCTGCTCTGCCAAGCGCTTGGCCGGAGGGAAGTGTATCTGGATTAAGAGCAAGGGGGGGCTTCACGGTCGGAATAGCATGGGATGGAGGCGAGTGGAGACGTGCTTCAATAACCGCAGCGGCAAACGGAATTTGCACGATTGCACACAGCGGTGAATTTGAAGTGCGCGATGAAGCGGGAGCATCTATCGCTTGTGAGGAGGGCGCATTCCAGGTTGCGGCAGGGGAGAGCTACCTGCTATATCGCTTGGAGGAATGATGCGAGAGTTTGTTGGCAAGGCATGCAATTCGCGATATGATGGTTGCAAAGGGATGGCAAATGCATCCTTGCGAGACAGAGCAAAGAGGAGCCAGGGCGACCATGACACTAACGATTCAAGAAAGAATACAACAGATGGAGCAGGAGGAGCAGGAGCTGAAGTTCTCCAAGTTCACGAATGATACCGCGCTGGAGCTTGGGCTTGCAGTCGTAGAGGAAGCAAGGAAAAGGGGCAAGCGGATTACGGTAGACGTAACGCGCGGCGGCCATCGGCAGTTTCTTCATGCAATGGAAGGGACATCGCCAGAGAACGAGGATTGGATTCGGAGGAAGAATAATGTCGCGAATCATTTCGGGACCAGCTCATGGAGAATGGCTTGCCAGCTCCAAAGCGAAGGCACGACAATGGAAGCGAAGCATGGGCTTCCGTTTGCCGATTACGTAGGTGCTGGCGGGGCATTTCCGCTGCATGTGCGCGGAGAAGGGCAGATCGGTACAATCACCGTGTCCGGATTGCCGGATCAAGAGGACCATGATTTGCTTATCGCTGCCCTGCGCCGCTTTTTAACGAAATAAACGAATATAGGTAGAGAAGAAGATCGAGAATGCTCCGTATGGAGTCTCGGTCTTCTTTTTTTTTTTGTACGAATGATACTTATCGTCCGTCGACTCCGATTCAAGAGGTGAATTACGATGGTTCTAATGAAATTTGGGGTTACTCCCCATTTAAAGTGATGGGAAACAAGGTTCAAGAGGAGGTTAAGCAGAAATGAAATTCTGATTTGCACGATCTGGATCATAACGCGATGCTTCGCTTTATCGTTGAACGCATCGGTGGTCGTGCGAACGGAGGCCATTCGTGGTGATAAAGAATACGACAGATATGATCTAAATAATTACGTATCTGATGTGGCGGGACCTCCTTCCATGTCATGTAATTGAACGAATCGGATAAACATCAAAGAATGGAGAAAAAAATGGACAAACGTAGAATATGCAGATCGTTGATTATGTTGGTGGCAGCCATAGGTGTGTTAACCGGCTGCAGTATTGGAAACAGGGATGACAATCGAATAACGGAGCCCGTAACGATACGTGTCATGTACGACAGCGAAGAAAGCTTCTATCAGCAATATGGCATGCTGTTCTCTGCTCTGTATCCTGAGATCGAGATCGAGGTCGTACCGACCCAAGCTGCGAATGCCGAGCAAGGAAATGACTACAATGCCATAATAGAAAAGCTTATAGATAAGGAAAAGCCGGATGTCGTCTTGCTTGACTCCGCTCAATATAAAGAAATGTCGGCTAAAGGAAGGCTCAGGGAGCTTGATACGTTTGCTCGGCGAGATCCATTGGACGAGGAAGGAATGGTGCCGGGTGTTATGGATTATTTGCGTGAGATGGGCGGCGGTAAATTAAATGGTATGACTCCAGTTTTCTATAGCAAGGCTATCTACTATAACAAAGATTTATTCGATCATTATAATATTCCGTATCCGAGTGACAGGATGAGCTGGGATGAGCTGCTTCAGTTGGCTGCCCGTTTCCCTGCGGACAAAGAGCAGGAAAGTCGGGTTTACGGATTGAAGCTGGGCGGCGGGCAAGAGAGCCTCTACAAGCTTGGGGACATTATTGGCCACACGATGGGTCTCAGCTTTGTCAAACCAGCACAGCAGCAGGTCACGGTAAACACAGAATCTTGGAAAATGGTTTATGAGATGGCCCATAAGGCTCTTACTTCCGGTGCTTTGTATCGAGAGACTGCTCCCAGCGCGGCAGGAGGTACAACGTTAGAGATATTTCTTCTTAGGGACCCCTTTGTTGCGGGAAGGGCTGCGATGGCAATAGACGGGTCGCCTCTCGTAGACCAGATTATACAGGCTCAGGCCATGCTTCCGGATAAGGCTTTAAGCAATTGGGATGTAGTGACGATGCCGGTCAATCCGAGTGATCCCGAATACGGAACATACGGTTTTCATCAAATATTCGCCATTAACAGCGAATCGACCAAAGACGAGGCTGCTTGGGCGTTTATTGACTATGTAAACAGTGAGGAATACGCTAGGGTTAGAGCGAAAGGCAATGTAAGGAGCGGGCTTTCAGTCCGCAAAGCTTATATAAAAGATGATCAAGGGCATAACCTGGAAGCATTCTATGGACTGAAGCCTTCTAAGTCAGAGAACGACACGTATAAGGACGCGGAATTGCTTTCGGATTTGTTTATCAGCAGGTTCGACGAGCTGGCGGAGCGGGAATTGCAAGCTTATGCAGACGGGGAGACCCCGCTAGATAAAGCGCTTGAAAGCCTGCAGACCAAAGCGCAATCGATGCTGGAGGAATGATTGGTCAGATCAAATAAACAGTATGGGGAGCTGCTTAGATGGAGAATAACATAATGAATCACCCTGTGCCCGTCCAATTCTTTCAGATGCTGAAGGAGAGATACGATTTGACAAAGCGCGAGCTGGAAGTACTCCAGCTTCTTTCAGTAACAGGCTTCAGCAATCGTGAATTGGCGGAGCAGCTTCAGATCTCAGAGAAAACGACCAAAAATCATGTCAGCAATCTTATCGAAAAGCTTAAAGCCAGCTCGAGCCGAGAGGTGCAAGCAATCGTATTCCGCAGCATGCTGTTGCCCCAGTTGTATATTAAACAGAAAAAGACGGTTTACTTGCACAAGCCGCTTTTCTACAGGAACACAGAGGACTATACAGCAAACTTTATAAGCTCATTTCCATTAACTCCTAGTAAACGGTAAGCATGCTCTGCCATATCTTGATCAGATCCGAATAGATGTACCGACCTGTTGGGTGCGCTGCTTAATGAAGCAACATAATTCATTTGGTGAACCATATATTCTGAGTTGCACAGCACGACGATTTGACTGAAATTTTGATTCAGCTGTTCTTGAAATTCGACGGCTTTTTCTAAAACCTCCGGGGAGAAAACAGCAGGCTCGTTGTCAGAGGCTCTCATGTTCCGATAGTCGAAAAAAACCTTAGCTTCCTTTCCGCCCATAAGGCTGCTTAGATTGAACCAAGTTTTAGTCATTTGGTCAGTATGCGTTTTATTGAGCAAGCCGTTAATTTGAAAGGATAGAATTCGGTTATCATAGTCTATGATGTACTTGAATTTTTCGGAGAGAGGCTCATTGAAGTCATGAGGCTGGTAGGCCTGATTATCCGATAAACGTTCTAACGAGAATATATAAGACAAGGATACATGAAATGCCGCAGCGATTTTGACCATGCTCAACAAGCTGACATTTCGTTCGCCTCGTTCAATGCTGCTTACATAGGTTCGGTCCAGTCCTGACTTAAAGGCTAATGTCTCCTGTGACATGCCGGATCGAGCTCTTAATTGCTTGCAGCGGAGTCCGAATTCGGATTGAATGTTCATAAAACCTGTTCTCCTATCTGTCATCCATATTAGATAAAGTGCAATGTTCATTTATTGTAGTGTACCAGCAACTTTCATACCGTGGGAGGGTGAAAAATTCTCACCCTTCTCGAAATGGCTCACTCAGCTTATGCTGGGATAGATACTCATAGTCCGTCGACTCTGCATCATCCGGTATTTATGATGGAGAAATAACTATAGAGAAGAAGGGGGTTACCCATGACTATATTAAAAGATTTCGGATTGCGCTTGAGAGAATTGCGTACGCAGACAGGGATGTCTCAGGATACGCTTGCCTGCCGCTCCGGGCTGGATCGATCCTATATCGGATCCGTGGAACGGGGAGAGCGGAATGTTTCACTGAGAAATATTGAAATTTTATGCGATACCTTGGACGTGGACATCAGTTATTTTTTTGATTCCGAACGATTTTCCTTGCAAAGATCGTTTTTGAAAAGAGAGCTGGACAGACCTCTCGCCGAACGCTTCAGCTATATCATGGATAGAGAGAACAACCTGATTGCCTGGCGGGTTACGGGTGCTTTGCACCCGGACGAAGTAAAGAGGTTCAGCTTGGATTTAAAGGCTGCTTGCAGGCAGCTCGAATCCAAGAAAGTAAAGCTGCTGATCGATAACAGCAAGATGATGACCAAGGGTCAGCCGATTGCTTTCCAGTATGAGGTGACAGAGAAATGGGAAGAGCTTCAACGCTGGTTTCTTCCGCATTGCGAGCAGGTTACCGTGCTTTGCAATTCGAAATTCATGCAGAACCAAATGAATCGATTGGCAAAGCGCAGCGGCATTATCAAGGTTCAGAGGAGTATCTATTCAGAGGATAAGGACTGGCATGCGGATGATGAATCTGATCTGAATGATTTGCTCCTGTGGTATTACAAAGTATAGATATTTAAGAATAATAGAATCACATTCAAACCATTATTGTCATTAAAATTAAATGTGATGAAGGAGCTGTGAAAAATGGTTTACAAAAAAAAGTTATCTGTTCTGCTGGCATCAACGATCTTATTTTCTCTCGTCGTTGGAAGCAGTGCGAACGCTGCGGATCAAATAGTTCCGGCGGGCGTTCAGGTTAAATCGTTTCGTTTCCTAGATAAGGAATACGACCGCATTTCTTTGGACACAGCGGAGAAGCCCGATGGTACTCGCGATGGTCATCTAAGCGTTTTAATCGACGCTGGGGAAGGCGCTGAAATTAAGTCCATTACGATGAAAACAGCGGACGCTGAAGGAAAAGATACGAGTCATGGCATGTGGAAGACTTGGAAGGACCAGGCTGGCGAGATTGGTAATTTACTTGCTGTCGTGCAAGACGGGAAAATTATTAATAAAAAGTTCCAAGCCTCGCTCGGTACATTTAAAGGGGTAGCGGAGCTAGAATTATACGCTTCGGATAACAATGGTATGAAAGAGGGGGAGTACTATTATCTGGAAATCGTTACGAGCATAGGCACGGTGAAGACGGACATTACGCCTTTTGCTCAGAATGAGGTCTCCTATGCGCCCGTATCTATTCGTGAATTTAGTTGGCAGGATCTTGATTCTGATCAGACCGGGGTAGCTGAATTCGGAGCCGATGGACAGAGCGACGCACACTTCAAGCTAAAGCTCAATTTCGTACAAAAAACGGATATTCTAGCCGTGATTTTACGCGGAACAGATAAGGATGGTCATACAGCTCCAGGCATTTGGAGGACGAATCGTGCGGGAACCGGTTGGCTGCTCGGCATTTCGCAAGGGAAAAAGGTTATAACTCCGGGTTTTAAGAAGGATGAGAAAGAGCCGGTTGGTGCTTTCCGCGGCAACATCGTTTTTGATCTATACGCGAGCAACAATGGTTCAATCAAAAATGGTGAGTATTACGTTGTGGAGGTTGAAACCAGCTATGGAACGGTTTCCTCGAAGCCGGTGAAATTCGGTGATCCGGCTTCCAACTATGTGAACGATGCACCGTTAGGCTTTAGAAGCATCGGACTAAAGCTTAACTCAAAAGAAGCAACGATTGACGAGAAGGATTATAAGCTGGAGGTTGCCCCGTTTAAGCTGGAAGGGCGCACGATGGTGCCGCTGCGTTTCATCGCAGAAGCGCTTGGAGCCAAAGTAGACTGGAATAAGCAGAAGCAACGCATAACACTTGTCAAAGAGAATACTAAAATCGAGTTATTCATAGGTAAGAAAGAGGCATATGTGAACGGAAAGGCGATCACTTTGGATTCGCCGGCCGTAATTCGAAATAATGTAACCTTGCTTCCGGTTCGTTTCGTTAGCGAAACGATGAAGATGATGGTCTTTTTCGATGATGGGGAAATTATGATAACGGATGCGAAGCAGAAGTAAGTTTCAAATACAGCTTTATAATAAGAATCAAAAAGCTGCTCACTTGAGCAGCTTTTTGATTCTTTCCAATTTCCCGTCATATGGCGGGAACACAAGCCCGAGCTCGAATTTTCCGCTCTTTCTCAGAATGCTCTTCTGATGCGAGAATACGTCGAAGCTATGTTTCCCATGGTAAGCGCCGACACCAGAAGTACCGACCCCGCCGAACGGAAGATGAGGATTAGAAGCATGCAGAATCGTATCGTTGATGCAGCCGCCGCCGAAGGATATACGGTTCATGACTTCATGCTCAAGCGGCTTGCTTTCCGTGAACAGGTACAAGGAAAGCGGCTTGGGCCGGGCGTTGATAGCGCGAACGGCCTCGTCTATATGACGATACGTCATAATGGGAAGAATCGGACCGAATATTTCGTCAGACATCGCTTCGCTTTCCCATGTGATGCCGTCGAGTAAGGTGGGCTCGATAAACAGGTCAGCAGCGTCAGCTCGCCCTCCAAAAACAATGCTGGCTTGATCCTTCTCTAAAATGGCTGCAAGCCGGTCGAACTGCCTTCGATTAACAATTCGGCCATAATCCTTGTTTTGTTGAATGTCAGAGCCGTAGAAGGAAGTAATAACCTCCTTCATCTTGGAAAGCAAAGGCGCCTTTACTGATTCATGGACCAGCATATAGTCGGGCGATATACAGGTTTGCCCGGTATTGAGACATTTCCCCCAGATTATGCGTTTGGCGGCAAGCTCGAGATTCGCCGTGGAATCGACGATGACGGGACTTTTACCGCCCAGCTCGAGCGTAACGGGAACAAGCCGCTTGGCTGCAGCCTCCATAACAATTTTGCCGACACCGATGCTTCCCGTGAAAAATATATAATCAACGGGCGCGTGAATAAGCAAAGACGTGGTTTCTCGTTCTCCTTCAATGACTTTGATATATTCAGGCTCGAACGTCTCGTTGAGCATGTGTTGAATCAATGCGGATATACGCGGCGTATTCTCGGAAGGCTTCACAATCGCGCAATTGCCTGCGGCAATGGCACCGATAAGCGGCTCGATCACGAGCTGGAACGGATAATTGAAGGGCCCGATAATCAAAACGGTGCCATAGGGCTCCTTCACGATTCGGCTGCTTGACGGGAACAAATAAAGCGGTGTTTTTACCTTCTGCGGCTTTATCCATTTCTTAAGCTGCTTCATGGTGTGGGTGATGCTGTTCGTTGCGATTATGATCTCGGTCATGTACGTTTCCAATTCGCTTTTGCGCAAATCTTGAAATAATGCTTCCACAATCTCTTTCTCATAGCGCTTAATCGCTTGCTTAAGCAAGCCGAGCTGCCGGAGACGGAATTGCAGATCCTTGGTCATTCCCTTTTCAAAAAAAGCATTTTGTGCCTGAATGATCGATTCAATCTCTTCCGAGCCAGCTGCATACATAGACGTACCTCCTTGCTATAACCATATAGTAGCAGGTCGCGCTATGAACAGCTACACTAGGCAGCTATTTCTTCGGCAATTACAGCTACTGTACTCAAAGCGTTGTATGGCTGGCTCCTGCATACAGGACGTATTTCAGGAATAAGGCAGGTAGGGCAGCTGGTGACAGGACATTCCAACAGTAAAATGGGCTATAATGGGAGTATAGACTCTATGAGGAGGAATGCCGCATGGAATGGAATTACTACAATACGTTTATTACGGTTTCACCCGATTGCCCGTCTGAGTTCGGATTGGTTCCGCCTGACAAGAAGGGTGGTCGAACGAAGCCGAGCTTGGAATATGAGCTTGCAGCTGAGCAGCCATACCAGTATACGCAGGAGGAGCTGCTGTACGAGGTGCATGTACGCCATAAGGGGATTGCGCCCGAGGAGCTTGCTGAGAGGGGAGCTGAGATTAGGGAGACGTTCTACTCCAAGCCAACGGCTTGCATGCGCGCTTCGATGCTGCCTAAGAAATATGGCTGGGGGCTTCACTTCAATCAAGAGGGGAAGCTTGCGCTTATTCCAAGAGAATCGGAGCTATACCATCAGTTTGCAGAAGGTAAGCAGGAAGGCGTGAAGGTGCTGTCAGGCATGCGGAGCAGCAGAAATTCGACCAGCTAGGAGGGAATGAATGCCATGAAACAAAATAAATACGATGAACCTGGCTTTTTCGCGAATTACAGTACAATGTCCCGTTCGATCGGCGGATTGGATGCGGCTGGAGAGTGGCATATCCTGCGTGAAATGCTTCCTGAGCTAAGCGGCAAAAGAGTGCTAGACCTTGGCTGCGGCTTCGGCTGGCATTGCAGATATGTGCGCGAGCAGCAGGCACGTTCGGTTGTTGGTATCGATCTCTCTGATAATATGCTTGACCGGGCAAGAGCGCTGACGAATGACGCAGGGATTGAATATCGCAACTGTGCGATAGAAGACTTAGCTTTTCAGCCGGGCGAATTCGATGTGGTGCTGAGCTCTCTTGCACTGCATTATGTAGAGGACTTCTCAAGCGTATGCCGAACCGTCTATGAAGCTCTCGCGGCTGGCGGCTCGTTTGTCCTGTCAGCGGAGCATCCTGTATTCACTGCGTTTGCGGCGCAGGATTGGCATTACGGCCCGAATGGCGAGAAGCTGCATTGGCCGGTTGACGGGTATTATTCGGAAGGCGCGAGGGAAACGAATTTCTTGGGCCATGACGTGGTGAAATACCATCGAACGGTAGCCACATATATCAATTCGCTAATTGAAGCGGGTTTTCGTATCAAGAAACTCTCTGAGCCTCAGCCATCGCAAGAGATGCTGGCCGAGTACCCTGACATGAAGGACGAGCTTCGCCGCCCCATGTTTTTAATGATCGCGGCTGTTAAAAGCGGAGATTAGCAGGCAGTGGGGAGCAACGCTAGTGTCGCCAGTAATAGTGAGAATAGGCTTATGTGAGTATTGTTAGTAATACTGAGTTTGGGGGACTATGTTGGCAATGCCAGTATTAGCAAGATTCGACCTATTATCGCGTACGAGCGGATATGATCATGAGGAAGGAATAAGGCTGCGCGAAAGCCCGGCATTGTTGATTTTGCCGAGCGGCATTCAGCTCCTTACTCCCCTTTGTGTTATTCTTTCCCGTGCCGAATGAACAGCCAAACGCCGAACAGGATCAAAGCTCCGGCTGCCAGCTGATACCCTGTCAATGCTTCCTTGAGGAGCACCCATGCGAGCAAGGAGGAAATGACCGGCTCGCCGAGTACGGACATGGACACCGCGGCGGCGCTCATATGCTTCAGCAGCCAGTTGAACAGGTAATGGCCGAACAAGGTCGGCACGATCGCCAGCAGCAGGAATAATCCCCATTCCTTCGAGCTGTAGCCAGTGAAGGAGTTGCCGCGCACGATATTGTAGAAGGCCAGCGCCGTAGCGGCAAGCGCAAAAACCCAGAAGTTGTAGGCGAAGGCGCTCATATCTTTGCGGAGCTGCTTCCCGATCAACATATGGACAGCTACGGCTGCAGCGCCCAGCAAGGAGAGGATATCACCGAGCAAAGCATCGCCAGAGAGGGCAAAGTCGCCTGATCCGATTACGACGGAGCCGACGAGCGCAAGCCCCATGCCCCACAGCATCATCCGATTGGCCTTGATGCGGAAGATGAAGTAAGAGCCGAGCATGACCATAACAGGCTCCAAAGTCAGAATGACGGTGGAGCTCGCGACGGTCGTCAGGCGCAGGGAGGCCATCCATAGGAGGAAGTGCAGGGCGAGCATGACGCCTGAGAAGGCAAGCAGCCGCCATTGCTTTGCGCTGAGATGGAACATTTCTGCGCGGTACTTCCAAACGAGCGGCAGCATGATGAGGTTGGTCAAATAGAGCCTGTACATCGCGATGACGGCGACATCGGCTTCTGACCAGCGTACGAAAATGGATGAAAAAGAAATGGCGATAATGCCAATGATATAAAGAAGTTCATAGGTTGCGACTGACTTGGTGCTGCGTTCCATTGCTGTCTATTCTCCCATACTTGCAAAACCCCCAATTCTATTCCATGCGGTCTTCGCATGAAGAATCGGGGGTTTCTGTTATATTTTTAATTATTCGAATTAAACGACTTGTCCGGCGGTCGGCTTGGCTGCTTTCTCCAGCTCCGCATCAAAATACTGCTGAAGCTCAGCAACTTTCCGTACATCCTCGAAGCTGGCTTTCCCCGCAAGGTATTTCTCGGCGAATATCTCCCATTGCGGCACTACCTTCTGCGAGGTCATGGTCCGTATCGCATTTTTGACCATGCGCCTTTCCTTGGCATTCGTATACATATCCTTAAATTGCTGCTTGAGGCTGAAATCAAGCTCGCCGTAGATTTTACGGAATACTTCGGCCGTCATACGAGCATCATCAAGCGCGCGGTGGGCAGAGCCCTGAGCTTCAATCTCGAGATCTACCAGGGCAGCCTCGACGCTGACGTCGTTCGTGACATTCTTATAACGAATATAGCCTTTCAGCAGGTCAAAATAATCGGCTGCCATCCAGAAGCTGTCATCGAGCTTATGCATCCGCGTATCATAGACGATTCGCTTCAAATCCTCGCCGCCCCAAGTAAACAGCAGGAAAGAGTCGCTTTTGTTCAACCATGCGGTGAAATCGCGGATGACCTTGGGAAACCGGCTTGCGGTATCGATGTCTTCTTGAGGTATGCCTGTTTTTTTCTTGATAAAGTTGTTCAGCTTGGCGAAATAGATGGGCTTGATTAAAGCGGAAAACTCATCGGTCTGCTGCAGCTCGCTATTCAAACGAACGGCTCCGATCTCGATAACCTCCATCGGCAGCTCACTTGCAAATTTGCGTCCATTAAATTCAATATCCAAAATAATATAGTCCAAAATCTTAACCTCCGATAGATAGCCTGTGTTATCCATTCTATCAGAAAATGATATCCAGATGGAAACTACAATATGGCAGAGCGCGGTTATCGCGCTATTTCCTTAATTTCATCACATAATATAGAATCGTTCCAAGCAGAATGAGGAACGCGGCGGGAAGCTGCCACAAGCCAATGCCGCTTGATTCTCCCAGTGCATTCTGAATGACGGCCCACTGCAAATAACTGAAAATGAGGACAATCTCAAGCTTAACCCAGCTAAGCAAAATAATGGCGTTTTTGTAGTGATGAAGAGCGTTTTGATCCGTAATAACAGCAATATAGTTGAATTGATGGGGGATTTTTCGCAATAACGAAAGCCCGATGAAAATGACAAGCAATAGAACGGGCAGCAGAAGCAGCACTGCTTTGCTTCCCCAGCCGTCAGCCTCGCCGCTTCCGTTGAAATGGATGGCAATCGTCTGAGGAAGATCAGCCCATTTTATGATGAAATAAGAAAAGGAGAGCACCAGCAGCAGGATAGCGATCGCGTCATGCGATCTTTCCAGAATGGTTTTGGGGACTGTCAGCTTAGGTAATTTGACCATGGAGCAGCACCGCCGTTCTTTAATCTTGTGCGTACTCCTTTATTATAGCGTGGCTGTTTTACGGAGGGTATCCTTTTTTTTACAATAAATTCCCAAGAGGGGATCAGCCGCATCCAGAGGAGATGCGGCTGATGAATGTTAGGCTTATATCATATAGGAGCTGTACATTACGAACGTTTGTACATTACGAACGTTTCGTGCGACGCGCATTGAGCCACAGCGGTATGCGGAAGACCAAGTTGATAAGAAGCACGACGAATACGAGCACAGCTGCTGCTTTTTGCGCAATTTCCTGCGCATCGCCGACAATAGCCTCCGACTGCACGTACCATAAATGAACAGCGAGCGTGGCACCCGGTGAGAACAGGCTGAAATCCCACATCTCGCCGGAGGTGGTGACGCCAGCTGTCAAGATAATAACGGCACTTTCACCGAATGCGCGGCCAGCGACAAGGCAGATACCCGTAATGATGCCGCTGAGTGCTGCCGGAATCAATGCACGCGTGATCGTCTGCAAATGCGTGCCGCCAAGCGCAAAGGAGGCGCTTTTCAGTTCCTTGGGCACGGAGCGGATCGATTCCTCAGTAACCCGCGTTAGCACGGGCAGGTTCAAGAAAGCGAGGCTGACTGCGCCGCCTAGGATGGTTAATCCGATCTCAAAGTACTCTACGAACAAGGCAATGCCGAATAAGCCGAAAATAATGGACGGCACGGATGCAAGACCCTCCACACAAATGCGGACGAAGCCGATCAGCTTATTGTCCGGCGCGAACTCCGCCAAGTAAATGCCTGCAGCCATGCCTAGAGGGATGGATATGAGCAGGGAAATGAACAAAATATAAAAGGAGTTGATCAGCGTCGGTCCGATGCCTCCGCCTTCGTCAATTTCGCTCGGCAGGCCGAATATGAAATCCCATGTTATTTTGGGAAGTCCATCCTGCAGAATGAGATAGAGAAGCCCGAAGATAAAGGCGATAATCAAGACGCCAAGCGTCCATACGACTCCTGTAAACATGCGGTCTTTTAGACGATTAAGTCCTTTTTTGCCGCTGAACGGATTGGCTGACGGGTTCATCTCTAAAGTATGCTTCATGCTTGCGCCCCTTTCCGTTGAAGCCAGCGGATGGCGACGATCATCAATAGCGAGATGACGAGGAGCAGGAAGCCCATCAGATAAAGCGCATAGTTCCATGTAGAGTCGAACGGAACGTTGGAAATTTGCATGACGATATTGCTCGTTAGGACGGACGTAGGCTTCAGCAGGCTATCTGCAAGCTGCGGCGTATTGCCAATGACCATGACGACAGCCATCGTCTCGCCGACCGCACGGGCCATGCCTAGGATGACTGCGTACATAATACCGCTCTTGGCAGAAGGGAGGAGCACTCTCCATACCGTTTGAAAACGGGTAGCCCCGAGGGCATAAGAAGCGTCGCTGAACTTGGCAGGCACCGCGCTGATTGCGTCGTCGCTAATGCGGCTGACGGTTGGCAGCACCATAATGGTAAGCACGAGTGCCGCTGCCAGCAGGCCGTCGCCCATGCCGCTTCCCGTTACGTTGCGGATAAGCGGAATAAGGACGGTTAAGCCCAAATACCCATAAACGACGGAAGGGATGCCGACAAGCAGGTCTAATACGGGACGAAGCATATTTTTGAGCCAGGGCGGTACGAATACCGAAAGGAATACGGCGATAATCAAAGAAATCGGTACGCATATGAGCAGCGTTAGCGCGGTAAGCGCAAAGGTCCCGAAGATGAAGATTAGCGCTCCATACTGCTCATTCTCGGGATTCCATTCGGTGCTGAAGAAGAAGTCTGCGAATGAAATATGGCTGAAGGTAAGCACGCCTGTACGGAACATGAGCAGCAGGATGAGAAAAAGAATAAGACATACAAAGCTGGCTGCTGCGATGCAAAGGTAACGGAAGAGGCGGTTCGAGAAAAATAAGCGGGATCTCCGGTCAAACGGCTTGCTGCTGCCCGCCAGTATCGCTTTGCCAAGCTCTGTAGAGAGACGCGGCTGCCGCCCGGCATGAGTGGATTCCAACATATACGGTAAGCTCCTCTATGCAAACGGGGCAGATGTCGGCTTGTAGGCCGCTCTGCTCGTTACGCTATGAAATATAAATGGGGATAAAATTTAATGCCATTGAAGGAAAGAACGGCCGGCTCAGGCGCTTATTCGCGCAAGCCGACCGCTCCGTAGATCGAAAATTATTTGATAGCCGAGATCGGAATGAACTTTAGCTTTTTCAATGAACCGTTTTGGAACTTCGTGCTTTGTACGTATTTAATGAATTCTTTGGTAGCGCCTGTAGGCTCGCCTTTGGTCATGTAATAGCCGTAGCCCCATACCTTGTATTTGCCATTGATTACGTTCGCTTCAGTCGGAGCGATATCGTTGATTTTTACAGCTGTCATTTTGTCCGTTACATAAGCAAGATCCATATAACCGATTGCATTTGGCGTTGTTTCAATAGCGGACTTCATGTCGCCGCTCGTTTTTACTTCTTTGTAATTGTCGCCCTTGGTCATGAAATCTGTGCCGTCAAGCGCTTTGTCTTGGAAGTTTACACGCGTGCCTGAACCGAAAGTACGGTTTACGACGATGATTTCTGCATCCTTGCCGCCAACCTCTTTCCAGTTTTTGATTTTGCCGGAGAAGATGCCTTGCAGCTCTTTTGTCGTTAGGTTAGTTGCCGTAACGTTTTTATTCACGACAGCAGCGAAAGGAATGACAGCTACCTTGTGAGCCACTTGGCCGTCGAATTTCTTAAAGCCCGGAACGTCCTTGGAAGCATCCCAGTCTACTGCGCCGATGTTAGCGATGCCTTTGCGAACTGCCTGCGGACCTGTGATCGAACCTGCAGCGGAAGCAGAGATTTTAACCTTCGGGTTAAGCTTTTTGAATTCATTCGCCGCTTGAAGCGTCAAAGGAAGCAGGGCAGAGGAGCCGTTGATCACGATTTTGCCGCTCAGCTTGCTTGCAGCAGTTGCGGTAGGCGTAGAAGCAGGAACAGAGCTGAAGCCGATTACGGCGATAAGCGCTGCGATTGTAAGTTGTTTAAACCATTTCATTAGAAAATACCTCCATTATATTAGTTAGTTATGTTTTTCCAGCTGCCATCCGTCCATACAGCCAGCTGTCCGTCAATTAGTGCCGCAAAGTTAGCGCTGTTTGATACAATCAGCTCCGATGTACTGTCAGAAACGGTTTGTACCAGCTTGCTTGCGCCAGTCTCGCCGTCAACCTCATAGATTGCGTTCGTGCTGTTCCCGTCTGCCGTCAGCAGATAAAGCTTGCTTCCGCCTTGAACGAGCTGATAAACATCCTTATCGGCAAACGCCGGTGTGCTTGCTTTGCCTGTGTTATCAATCGTTACCAGTTGACCTAGGCTTGCTTCATCATTGCTTACGCTCACGTAGCTGACTTTCGAGCCGTCTGCCGAAAGCTGCAGGAACACTTTATCCGCCGTGTCCTTAGTAAGCTGAGCAGGCTTGTTGTCTGCTGCCTTCGCATTGTAGAAGTAGATTTGCGGCTCAGTACCCGTTGCATCGATCGCAACATCATCAAGCTCAACGTCCTTGTTGCTGTCGGCCGTTACTTTCGGCTGCTTGAATACGTAGAAGGCGAATTGCGTGCCGTCAGCGGATACTTCAAGGTTTGCCTTGTAATCGACTTTATCTTCAAGCACTTTGGATACTTTGCCATCTGCCAGCGTTACTTTAGCGATGACCGAGCTTTTGTCGCCTTGCAGGAAGAACAGCGAAGCGCCGTCGTTGGACCATTGCAGCTCGTTTTTGATCGAATTGTCCGTGCTAACCTGCTTCGATTGCTTAGTAGCTAGGTCAATGGTGAATACGGCACCGTTCGCATCGGAGTAAGCAACGCTTGTGCCATCAGGAGAAAGAACAAGCTCAGAAGCGCCTTCGGATGTGAGCAGCAGCTCGTATTTGCCGGTTGCCGCGTTAACCAAGTAGTCCTCGCGTCCTTCGCCTGCCGAGTTCGAAACAATCAGCTGGGAAGCATTAGCCCATACAGCGTGCTCTGCTCCTTCCAGCAGCTCTACCGTGCTAATCACGTTGTTCTCGTAGCTGCCGCCAAGCGCTTGTATGAAAGCAGCGGGCTCGATGAACGTGGAGTATGCGACTTCCTTCACGGGGTGTGAAATTGGAGTAGCTGTGCCGTTTACCGTGATGGACTTGGAAGCATGCTTGAATTTCAGCGTATGGTCACCGAATTTCACGACTACTGTGCGATCGCTGTTGATATGCAGCGTAGCGCCAATTGCGTTAATCATGTCACGAACGGAAGCAAGCGTTACGCCTCCGTCTACGACTGTACGGATGGAAACCGGATTTGCATTGACGAGAAAGCTGGAGGCGTTGATTTGCACCGATTGTTTGGCAGCTGCCGTTTGAGCGAACACTGGTGTAACTGCCGAGGCGCTGATTGCTGCTGCGATCATGGAGATGGCCATTGCTTTTTTCATTTGCATGGAATGAGATCACCTTTCTCTAATGGGGGTTGTAGTATGATTCAAATCTCCGACGCTGTGGTCGGTATGTAAGCAGCTTGATCCCTCCCAGACAGCGTTAATTCGGAGCGGCTTGTCGTTTGTCGTTCATTTCTACTAGATCATATCAGCTATTTATTATCCCATTATTTAGAAATTGTATTGAATTTGTAAATAAGAGGAGGTATATCGAACTAGGAAATCATGTGCGGATGCGAGAGTAGAAATTTACCCCTTAATAAGAAGAAAGTGCACCGCAGCCGATCGGGAGCGAAGCTTATAATGAGGGTATGTCCGCAAATCTATTTATTAGGGGAGGAACAATAAATGAAGATATCTATCGGGGGTTATTCTTTTAATAACTTGTATTTGGAAGGCAAGATGGATGTATTCGGGTATTTGGAAACGGTGAAATACCGTTACAGGATGGATGCGGTTGATTTGTGGAACGGTTTTTTCATAGACCGCAGCAGCAAGCCGATCATGAAGCTGGCTGATGAAGGCTATATTCGTAAAATACGCGAGGCGCTCGATGAAAAAGAGCTGCGCCTCATTAACTTTGCTATAGATGGGGCACATTTATGGGACCCTGATGAGGATATGCGCAGGCTTCTGTATGAGAATGCTTTGCTTCATCTTAAGGCCTCTGTCTTATTAGGCGCAGAGACTGTGCGAATCGATACAGGAGGCAGCTACAAGAACGAGGAGAAAATGTCCGAAGAGCAATTCGAGTACACGGTTAAGCGTTATCAGCAATTCTCGTCTTTTGCGGCGGATCACGGCTTTCTTATCGGACCGGAGAACCACATGGGTGCTTCGCTCAACCCTAACGAAATGAAGCGTCTTGCGGAAGCTGTCGATCATCCTTCCTTTGGTTTTCTTGTGCATCTCGGCCGTTGGAAGGCAGACCAAGCGGAAGGGGACAGGCTGGTTGCTCCTTGGGCTTACCATACGCACTTTGACGAGGAAACGGTTGATGGCGAAGGGGCTTTGTCGACGATTCACCTGTTGAAGGACGCTGGTTATAAAGGTTATTACGGCGTGGAATATAACGCTCCAGGCAATCAATACGTCGAGACAGAGCTGCTTATTGCCAAAGTGAAGAAGCTGCTTGCAGATGCTGAGACCACATCTAGCGAAGAGGAGAAATAAGATGGACCACATACGGATAGCGATCATTGGCGTCGGCCAAATCGGCAAAATGCATATTGAAAAATATAAAGGCATACCTGGAGCGGAGCTGGTGGCGGTATGCGATGTCAATGAGCTCGAAGCGAACCGGGTAGCAGAGCAGTATGGCATTCCGCATGCTTATGCGGACTTCCGCGAGCTGCTGAAGCGGGATGACCTGGACGCGGTGGATGTCTGCTTGCACAACAACTTTCATGCCCCCGTGACGATCGCCGCGCTGGGAGCCGGTCTTCATGTTTACTGCGAGAAACCGATTGCGGGGACCTATTCGGACGGCAGGGCGATGGTTGAGGCTGCGCGGAAGCACGGAAAACAATTGCATGTCCAGCTGTTTACGTTATATGGTAAGGATACCAAGGCAGCCAAAACGCTGATTGATGGCGGTATGCTCGGCAGGCTGTATCATGCACGCTCAACGGGCTTCCGCAGAAGAAACCGGCCCTTTGTCGATGGCTACGGCACGCCTTATTTCACGCGCAAGGAGACGGCGGCAGGTGGTGCCTTGCTGGATATGGGCGTGTATCATATCGCACAGCTTCTATATCTTCTTGGCAATCCCCAGGTGGACCGCATTACTGGGAAGCTGTATCAGGAAACGGATATGCGCGCGGATCGCAAAGAGCAGAGCGGCTTTGACGTTGAGGAGCTGGCAACTGGATTTATTCGGTTCGCAGGCGGCTTGACGCTTGATATTGTGGAGGCATGGGCCGTGCATCTAGGCGGCTTCGAGGGCAGCAGCATTGCCGGGTCGAAGGGCGGCATAAGACTGCCGAATGATCAAGTAGGCGCGGGAGCGCAGCCATTCAGTTATCACAGTACGGTATGCGACATGGATATGGACAGTACGCTTGACCTTGATATGATGGATTTGCGCAGGCATCGACTGAACGAAAACGAGGATGCGTACAGCAGCTCCCAGCATCACTGGGTGGCGGCGCTGCAAGGCAGGGTGCCGCTGCTCCCAACAGCGGAGATTGCGCTGAATACGATGCTGATCAGCGAGGGGATTTATATGTCGGAGGAGCTGGGGCGAGAGGTAAGCGCGGACGAAGTTATTGCGCGTTCCCGCACGTCTGCCGTGAAGCTTTAAGACTAGCCCGCGCTGACGGCTGGATGAAGGATAGGGATATGAATCGAAACGAAAGCCAGTCATTACATTTGATTAAGGCGTTTAATTTTTTTGTCTATGGCGCAATTGCCGTGTACAGCACTTTTTTTGCCCTTTATTTGCAATCGGTTGGGATGACTACCATTGAGATTGGCGCCTTGATGGCAGGGGGACCTGTCGTCTCGATTATAGCCAATCCGCTTTGGGGTTATTTGAGCGATCGGATTCGCAATATTAGGCTCATTCTGATCATCATGCTTATTGGAAGCATGATAATCATGCAGTTTGTTTTTCTATTCCAATCATACACGCTTATTTACGTGTGCATGCTGTTCTTTTTCTTTTTCCAAATGCCGCTATTCTCACAGACCAACAGCTTAATACTTAACAGCATAGAAGGGACAACACACAAATTTGGCGCTTTTCGATTGTTCGGCTCCTTAGGCTGGGCGCTGATGGCGGTGGCTGCAGGTCCTGTCATCGGGCAGATCGGCATTGAGCGTCTATGGGTGATCTATACGGCAATGATGCTCCTATCGCTCGGCTTTGCTTTTATGCTTCCCAAAGGCGAAGCTAAAGGGGCAGCCCATGCGGGCAAAGTGAATTACCGTTCCATGTTCGTCAAACGATCCTTTCTGCTGTTTCTAATGATCGGTTTGGTTATCTCTATTCCGAACTCTATGAATACAACCTTCATTGCGCTCTATATCAAAGAGCTTGGCGGAGAGGCATCGCTCATTGGTTGGTCGGCATTCTGGTCTTCTATCTTTGAAATACCGGTTTTTCTGCTGCTGGACCGTTACTTGAAAAAGAATGCAAGGACAATGGTGCTGTGCCTGGTTGTGATCAGCATGCTCTTCGCGCTGCGCTGGCTCCTCATGTCGGGAGCGGACACCGCGCAGCAAATTATTTTCATCCAAGTGCTCCATTGCTTAACCTTTGGCGGTTATTATTATATCGGAACGCAGCTGACCGTGCTTCTTGTTCCGGCCGAATTCAGAGCCTCGGGACAGGCCGTCTATGCGCTTACCTGGGGCGGTTTATCGGGTATCGCAGCTGGTATAATCGGAGGCGTCATGTTCGAGGAAGCAGGTCCTCGGGCTATGTATCAATTATGCAGCATCTTGGCGGCTGTAGGCATTGCCGGCTTCGGCTTGCTTTATGCACAGCTTCGAAGAGAGGTATATGCGCGTGCAGAAAAGAGCATAGATATAAGGTGACTGCAACCTTTTTGAGCATGGGGCCGTTCAAATAGAAGAACGGACAAAACCAATCAGAAGAGGTGGACGACCATGAAGAAAAGAATGAGCACAGCTATTGCAGCGGTCGCGGTCATGCTTTCTGCATCCTTTACAACACAAGCCTTCGCCGCTACTCCTTTTAACGATATTGCTAATGCAGGCAGCAAAGTGAAAATTGAAGCCTTGCAGCAGCAGGGAATTATAAAAGGGGTGAGCGATACGGCCTTTCATCCGGAGGACAGCCTGACTGCCGCGCAGGGGATTTCACTAATCGTGAGAACGACTCAAATCAGCTTGGCTGCTATTGATTTCAATAAGGCGCCTACGGCTGACGGATATTATACGCAAGTAAAAAATGACGCATGGTTCGCGGAGGATTTCGTGATTGCGCACTACAATGGCCTCGACATCCCGGCCGATATTGACCCGTCTGCACCGCTCACCAAGGAGCAGTTTACCCATTATTTGGTCCAAGCGCTTGAGCTGACAGGCCAGTACCCGACGATCAAGATGTTCATTCCGATTCAAGACGAGAAGGATATTAAGATCGATTATCAAGGTACGATTCAACGGGCGCTTCTGTACAAAATCGCATCCTTGGACGAAGCTGGAAACTTCGATCCTGCGCATGTGTTGACCCGCGGCGAGGCAGCGGCTATGCTCTATGATACGCAAGCCTTCATCGAAGCGCATAAGGATGATGTCGCGCCTGATCCGAACCCAGAGCTGCCAGCGGCTAATGAATAACCCGTTATGACAAAAGCGAGGCCGTGCCTGCAAGGTGAAAACCTGCGGTCACGGCCTTTTTGTTGTAGAGACGACGGTCATCCAGATATAACCAGCGAACTATGGATTCCGAGGTGTGCCATTGCCCAGCGGTTAGTGCCTAATAGCCGGCTATCATACGGGAAGCTCACCGAGTAAACGTCTCTCCGCATCCTTGGATTCTTGAATAGTAATTTGTCCGAGCATCACTATAAATCCAACCGGATAAATATGGATTAAAAGTGTAATCTTTATTTATATCATATTTATAATTGAAAAATCAATAATAAAAACAAAAAAAGCCTTGAAATATTTTCTAGGCTGTAGTATCTTCTGTATAAGAAACGACTAAGGGAGGTGAACGGACATGGAAAAGATGGCAATGCAAATGATGATGAACATGTGCATGGAAGAGATGATGTGCAAGATGAAGTCCATGAAGATGATGATGGATACTTGCATGGAAATGAACATGATGGACAGCATGGATATGAACATGATGATGATGAAAATGCAGGAATGTGATGAAATGTCTACGATGATGATGAAAATGATGCGTGACATGGAGCAGGTATCCATGTAGTAGTCCTCACCTATGAATCTGGCCATTCATAGAATGAGCATGGTAAGCTCGGCAGAGCAGATTTCTGCATGCCTGCGTAAATAGTGTTGCCTTACATAGCTAAGCAGAGCAGACCACTGCATGCAGGCTTTTTTTTATGCCCGGAAATAACCTCTGAATTTCCCTCGAACGACAATGCTTATAAAGCGTAGTGAGCTTTCAGCTTGCTTGCGATCATCACCCGTTGAAGCTTAAATTCCCAAACCTTCTCGCGAAGCTGTTTTTGCTGCTGTTCCGAATGCTGAGCATTCCGCAGCTGTTCATATATATCGAGCATTTTACGATTAATGTTATCGAAACGGAGCCATAAATCAACGCGAATGCCGTGCTCGATTTCAAGCTGGATATGGTTGTCTTTGGCGTGCAGTGTTTGAATGATTTGCTGCTGCCATTCAGCATCCCCAATGGTTACGGCAAAATTGTAAAGATCCAAATAATCGTCAACCCATTTGGCAGCAATGCGTGTATCGGAATGTGTCATGTGGAGCAGCTCCAATCTAAGTGGTTTTCTTATACCTAGTATTATACTCGGGATTAAAGGGATTGCAAGTGGTTATTTTAAAAAGGGATGAAATGGGCTGTGAAACGCAATGCGCTTCTTTGCACTGCACTGCTCTGCACTGCACTGCACTGCACTGCACTGCACTGGACTGCAAGGCACGACACTATACTTCTTTGCATTGCACGGCACGACACTGCATACATTGCACTGCACTGCATATTCTACGTAAAGTGCGCGCTAATCAAAAAAAGTGCCGTTAATACCCACTTTCCTGGTTGGTATTAACGGCGCTTTGGGCTATGCGACTATGTGTTTGTGCTGCTTTTAATAGCCGTAAAAACAGCAAAGCCGTGATGCTTATATATACAGTCGGAATCAGCGAAGCCTGCCTCGGATAACCAGCTTAACTGATCCTTTACACCAGCGTTGATATCTACCTTTCTCCGTTCAATTGAGGCGTTAACCGCATCGTCCGAAAGCCCGCTTTTGCGAATCGCCTTAAGCCACTCAGACATGTAGTAGTCGTCCCAATAGGGTGTTGCACCTGCTGCTTGATCAGCGTTTACGAACACGCCGCCATCAGCCAATAGCGCATGGATAGTCGCGAAAAGCGCTCTTTTGGCAGGATGCGTCAAATGGTGAATGGAGAGGGAGGAGATTACGGCATCATACTGGCCGCTATAGCTGTAGCTTGTATAATCTGCTGCGATATAGCTGAAAGCGGGATCGTTTCCAAAACGCGCATGCGCTTCTTTGAGCATTTCCTCGCTTAAATCAATTAACGTAATAGAGGCACTGGGATATTTGCTGCGCACAAAGGATGAAAAAAGTCCTGTACCGGCGCCTAGATCAAGGATGCGCGGGTTCTCATTCGCACAAGCAACCGCAAGGGTTGCCAGCCCGTAAAAGTCATCGAAGCAGGGAATAAGCTGTCGGCGCTGCCGGTCATAATGGGGAGCGGCGGCGTCAAAGTGTTTTTTTACGATATCACTCATTGTATAGTTGCCTCCTTGGTTTTATAGCGAATCGTTATGTGATACATTGTTGCAATGTGTTAAGTTAAGTAGGATGTTACAGCTTCTAAGTTTATAAGGGAAATATATAAAACGAATAACCTTTATAGAAATTTACTATTAAGCATTTCTGACTAATAGAAACAAAAATGGGTATTGCATCTGAGCGGTAATGGTGATATCATTGGTGAAAATTTCATGATTAGCGTTAACGATTAATGACAAGCTGAATAGCTTTTACATTCCATGACGAGAAAGAGTACGTTACGGGCCTGATCGAACAGAGAGTTGGGGCAGCTGAAAACCAACGTTCGGGCCATAGCGGAAAGCCATCTCCGAGAAGCAGGCTGAACGAGAGTAAGCTCTGCCGCATTTCCAGCGTTAACGGGAACATGTATTGACTGATGCATGAGCAGAGTGTCACGCTTGGCGTGAAACTAGGGTGGTAACACGGGTGGAGACTCGTCCCTTTATAGGGATGGGTCTCTTTTTGTTTTAATATAAGACTTTATACGTTTCACGCGATAAAGTATTCTTCTATTTCTACGGGAAACGGATACCTTCCTCTTGCAGAGGACGGCGAAGCCGTCTCGTCTTGTTCAGCAGCCTAAATTAGGGGGAAAAAAAGATGAAAGCATGGTCCATGCGCGAGCAGATCTCGCCGATCGTACAGCAAATCCCGCCTTCGGGCATTCGTAAATTTTTCAGCTTAGCGGAAGGGAACAAGGATATTATTTCGCTTGGCGTCGGGGAGCCTGACTTCGTTACACCTGAACATGTGAGAGCAGCTTGCGTACGGGCGCTTGAAGTTGGAAAAACCTCCTATACGCCTAACGCAGGTCTTCTTGAATTGAGAGAGGAAATAGGAAGTTATTTGCATCATAGCTTTCAGGTGAACTATGAACCAGCGAACGAAATCCTCGTAACCGTTGGCGGCAGCGAAGCGATCGATCTTGCGCTGCGGGCACTGATTGGTCCTGGTGACGAGATTCTCGTTCCCGTTCCGAGCTATATCGCGTATTCTCCAATTGCGCAGCTGAATGGGGGGAAGGTCGTCGAGGTGGAGACGTTCGCGAAGGACCATTTTAAGCTTACGTCAGAGGCTTTAAAGGCGGAGCTTACTTCGCGGTCTAAGGTGCTTATTATCAACTACCCTAACAATCCGACTGGCGGGATTATGCAGTACGAGGATTGGCTGCCGATTGCGAAGTTGGTGGAGGAAAATAACCTGATCGTTATTTCAGATGAGATTTACGCGGAGCTGACTTACGGAGAGAAGCATACAAGCTTCGCTTCACTGCCGGGAATGAGGGAGCGGACGCTGCTCATTAGCGGTTTTTCGAAGGCTTTTGCGATGACAGGCTGGCGGATCGGATACGCATGTGGACATCAGGAGCTGATTGCAGCCATGCTCAAAATTCATCAATACACCGTGATGTGCGCGCCGACTCTTGGCCAGATTGCTGCAATTGAATCGCTTCGGAACGGCCTAGCGGAAAAGGATATGATGATCGAGTCCTATGCTCAGCGCAGACGGATGTTCGTCCAGGGTTTAATGGAGATTGGGTTGCCATGCCATGAGCCAAAAGGTGCGTTTTATGCATTCCCGTCGATTGCGCATACGGGCCTAAGCTCAGATGATTTTGCCCAAAAGCTGCTCTTTGAAGCAGGGGTAGCGACTGTGCCTGGTCATGTTTTTGGGCAAGGCGGGGAAGGCTTCCTTCGGTGTTCATATGCATCCTCGGTATCGAGGCTTACGGAAGCGTTGGATCGAATGGACCGTTTTCTGCGGTCTTCCGGTTATCTGGGGGGATAATAATAGGAATCACGGCCATTACTCCGTAAAAACAATCGTATGGGAGGCAGCGGAAGCAGCTGCGAATGCAAGCAGTTTCTCTCCTTCAGCAGATAGTGCCTCGCGATCGGCAGCAGGCAGCTTCTCAAACGGTTGAATATAAAGTTTTGCTGCTTGGCGCGACTGTTCTATTCTCCAAGTGCCGCATACGAATCCGTCGATTAGAAATGTGGAGCGAATGATGCCGTTAACGGTAAATACGAGCGGCTTGTAGCATTCGGCGATGATGCGGCTGCGGTCGGCATAGGAGAGCAGCATGTTGTCGAATTCAGAAAGAAACCGTGGCGGCGCCGCCGTATCTTCGGATGGTATTGGAGCGTTCGGCAGGTCGAACAGCTCGTTGCCGTGCTCGTCTGTGTAGGCGCACAGCTTAGGACGGAGCTTGTCAACTGTTTCACGAAGCTTGCTGAGGCCGGACCATGTCTGCATGTCTTTGATGCTTGCTGGTCCGAAAGCGGCGAGGTAACGCAGGAGCATGCATTCAATTGAAGGTGCATGTGCAAGCGAATGGCCGAGCCAGCTCTCCGCGGAAGTATGCATAGCTTGACCGCTGGAGCCCCAAATTCCGCGCGGCGGCACTTGAACAAGCGGGACGAGGGTTCGGATGATTGCACTAAGAGCGGAAGGAGAAGCTTGTGGCCACTGATCAGCTAGCAGTTTGCCCAGCTCGTTGAAGGTGCGTGGCTTTTCCTCGGTTAATCGACGGCCTTCATTGGCGATGGCTGTAAACTCTTAGCCACTCAGCTCTAAGCCTCTAAGCGCCAAGCCTCTAAGCTCTTTCCCGAACGTGCTTTGCAGGCTTTTCTCCAAAACCGGTTGAACCGCGGGCCGCATCTCCAAGCAATCGCTCGCGCTTACCAGATGGATCGTAGAACGCATTAGTGCGATACGTACAACCTTCCGTTCCATGAGTAGATTAGACAGTTCCTCATGACGGAAGTTCTCAAGCCGAGTCCACAGGGCAAAATAAGGCGGGGTTGGAGCTTGCGCTTGAATGCCAGCCAACCGTTCAATCGCTTCAAGGGCGCTAACACTGGAGCGCTCCAGCAGCATCTGTCTATACAGCAAAGCGCGGTTTAGCTGTTTGGTGCTAATCAGCGGGGCTGCAGCAGTGTTTGAGCGTAATGATTGGGGCATACGCATAGGTTCAGGACCTCCTTCTTCCAATTCTTATACATGATTAGCTTAATTGTAACGTAGTAACCCTGACAGCATAATGTCAGGGTTTTCAAACTCAAACCTGTTCGTTTTTTAAAATTGTGAATGATATTAAGCGGGATAAGTTCACAAATCTCGAATGTTCGATTTGTGTGTTTACAATGGTGAACCAGTAACCCAGTAACCCAGTAACCCCAGAAGCCTCAGTAACCTCAGTAACTCCAGTAATTCCAGTAACCCTCCAGTCCTTGAAATCATGCGACCCTTTGGCTCCGAGTGACCGTTCGAACTATTCTTTAACTAACCTATTTTACTTTGCGTTACACTTATCTGATATAAAAAGCTAAAAAGAGAATGTTGTGAGGCTACGTTGCACATTCTGCAATAGAAAGCTCACATGAAGGGCAACACACGAAGCTACGTTGCAGAAAGTACAACAGAATTCCCTTTTAAGAAAAGAACTGGCTTGAAAAGCAAAGTTCTGTTGCAGAAACTGCAGCGTAGCAAGAGCGTGGTTAGTTAAACGACGAATAGAGTGTATTAACTGCAACGTAGCCCTGGTAGAAGGTTGGGAGTGACTGAAGAGGTAACCACCCACCCACCAGCCACTTCCAACCAACCAACTATTATTACGTTGCACGTACTGCAACAGAGATCTCAATGAGCAAACCGTGAGGCTACGATGCACATTCTGCAATAGAAAGCTTAGATGAAAGGCATCACACGAAGCTACGTTGCAGAAAGTACAATAGAATCTCCTTTTGAAGCGTGTAACTGGCTTGAAAAGCAAAGTTCTGTTGCAGAAACTGCAGCGTAGCAAGAGCGTGGTTAGTTAAACGACGAATAGAGTGTATTAACTGCAATGTAGCCCGGGTAAAAGGTTAGGAGTGACTGAAGAGGTAACCACCCACCCACCAGCTACTTCCAATCAATCAACCAACCATTATTACGTTGCACGTACTGCAACAGAGATCTCAATGAGCAAACCGTGAGGCTACAATGCACATTCTGCAATAGAAAGCTTACATGAAGGGCATCACACGAAGCTACGTTGCAGAAAGTACAATAGAATCTCCTTTTGAAGCGTGTAACTGGCTTGAAAAGCAAAGTTCTGTTGCAGAAACTGCAGCGTAGCAAGAGCGTGGTTAGTTAAACGACGATTAGAGTGTATAAACTGCAACGTAGCTTAGGTAGAAGGTTGAGAGAAGCTGAGGTGGTAACCAATCAATTAAACAATTCCTTTAAGTTGCACTAATTGCATTAGAATGCTCATAGGAATGCATTGCAACTGGAACGTAGCTCAGCCAGCGAACGAGTCAGCTAGATCTAAAATCTAAGATTTAAGATTTAAGATTTAAGATCTAAGATCTAAGATCTAAGATCTAAGATCTAAGATCTAAGATCTAAGATCTAAGATTTAAGATCTAAGATTTAAGATCTAAGATCTAAGATCTAAGATTTAAGATCTAAGATTTAAGATTTAAGATCTAAGTGATCTACAGCAGCTTCTCCAACGAGCTTTCAGTGAGCTCATAAAAGCGGATGTCCTTGCCGTTTATGACAGGACGGAGAAGTTTTTTCTCCACTAGCGTACCAAGCCGATGGCGTGCGGTACGGAAATTAATCTTGAAATGGTTTTGAACATCTTTGGGGCGTATTTTGCGGCCTAATGACCATGCTAAATGAAGCACCTCTCGGTCTTTCAGGTTAAGTGACGTGTGGGAATCAACGCGAATGAGATGAGGGGCTAATGATAGTTGAAGCAGCATGCGACAGATTTCAGGGCGCCGCTGGACATCATCGAAGGTGAAATGAAACATCCTCCAGCCCATCCCGGTCAGAAAGTTATCACGATTTACAGCATAGCTATGTTTTTCTCGATCCATATCTTTAATGTGGCTTTGAAAACCGTCGCATTCTATTCCAAAGCGTCCGAATTCCGGGAGAAATGCGAAATCGAGAAACTGTGATTTTCGATTCCAATCATAAACCTCATATTCTGGATGGAGATTGTGAAAATTCCCAAAAAGCGGCCACCATACGTTCTGAAGCAGCAGCTTCTCAGCAAAGCCATGTCCTCGTACTAATCTACCTTTGCGTTCTCCGCTGCGATGCTTTTCATGAATCTCCAAAAATTCAGCATATGACTGTTCAAAACTACTCATTTCAACAAGCCTCCTTAGCCAATAAAAAAACGCCCTTAAGCCATAAAAAGGCATAAGGACGTTCTTCGTCTGCTGCAAGTATAGCATCTATCCGAACGGAGACCAAGCTTTTATAGCTTGAAAAACAGAAAAATTTCTAGGCTTAAACGTCCTACTGAACTGGAAAGGAACCGGAATTGTAACCGTGACTGTAACTGGAACTGGAACCGGAATTGTAACCGGAATTGTAACCGTGACTGTAACTGGAACTGGAACTGGAACTGGAACTGGAACTGGAACTGGAACCGGAATTGTAACCGTGACTGTAACTGTAACTGTAACTGGAACTGGAACTGGAATTGTAACCGTGACTGTTACTGTAACTGGAACTGGAACTGGAACTGGAACCGGAATTGTAACCGTGACTGTAACTAGAACTGGAACTGGAACTAAAACTGGAATTGTGATTGGTACTGGTATTGTGTTTGGTATTGGAATTGTGACTGGAACCGGAACTAAAACTGGAATTGTGACTGGTATTGGAATTGGAACCGGAAATGTAACCGTGACTGTAACTGTAACTGGAACTAGACCTGTAACTAGTACTCAAACTAAAAATCGAATTAATCTGTAACTTGTACTTGTACTTGAACTGTAACTAGAACTCTACTTCCGCATTTATTATTTAATGTTGCCAGCCATCTTAAGCCGCTTGGCAATCGCTTTGAATTCCTCTTCGGAAATGCCTGGCGCGAACTCTTCCTCAACAGCAGGGGCTTCAGGAATCGGAAATCCTTTCGGCGAGCCCTGGATTACTTCAAGCGGAAGATCGTCCTCCGGATGCGTTCCTTTCCAAATCTGGTCGATCGAGGTAAAGTCCTTGTCGCTCCACGTATAGAGCTTCGTATGAACACCCTTTTCCTCGTATTTTCTTGCTTCGTTAAAGGCTTTGTTGCTCAAAGAAGGAATCGGAACGAGTTTGGTTACGTTTACGCCGGTTGCAATCTCAAGCGCCTTTGCGTAAGCAACGACATGTACGCCCCCACGAACGAGCAGAAAGCCGACAACCGCTCTTGCGGCGGGGTGGTCGGTCATTTCGTATACTTTCATTTTATGGGTTCTGGCACCGCATTCGAGGAAAAAGTTATGCAGCAGATCCTCAACTAAATTCCCGCTGTTGAATACATTGGCGCCAGTCCAAGGATTGCCCATGGAGTCGAATGGCATCGCCCCTTGTGCGCCTGATAGAAAATGGTAGGATAAACGCGCATCCTGCACGGAGCCAAGCGGTGTTTTATCTGGCTCTTTATAGTCGGTAGAGCCTCTTAGGCATTTGTTGATGGCATGCGAAACAAGCTCAACGTGACCGAGCTCTTCCGCGGTAATGCTCATCACCAAATCGTAAAAGGGCTTTAGCTTTTCTTTTGAACGAAAGTTAAAGGATTGGAACAAGTAATTGTTTAACGTCGACATCTCCCCGAATTTCCCGCCGAGCAATTCTTGAATCGCAGCTGCAGCGTTAGGATCTGGTTTCTCCACATCAGGAATTTCAATCATTATTTCATCCATACGTCTAAACATTTATGCTCAACCTCCTAGTTTTTGGCTAGTCTTTCCTCAGTAAGTTAAACATATCCCGGCTTACCTAAACAGTTGATCGTATGTTATTCGGAAAATTTAGAATGAAAACGCTCCACTCCGCAGCTTGTTTATGTTATTTTTAAAACGATGGTTTGAATTCATGTAGAAGAGGGAGCGATTTGAATGTCAACGCAAACGAAAGAGTGGATTTTGCATTCGGTTATTTTTACATTGAAGCATGAGCAGGGCTCGGCGGAAGAAGCACAGTTTCTTGCAGATGGGGAGCGGATATTGACTTCCATACCAACGGTAACAAACTTTCAAGTGTATAAGCAGGTTAGCGCCAAAAATAACTATCGCCACGGCTTTGCAATGGAATTCGCCAATCAAGCTGATTATGACGCCTACAATGAGCATCCGCTGCATGTGCAATTTGTGAGCGAGCGTTGGGCTCTAGAAGTCGAGGCTTTTTTAGAAATCGATTACGCAAAGTAGTAAAAGGATTGAAGAAGTAATAGAAGGATTGAAGAAATCCTAGAAGGATTGAAGAAATAATAGAAACGACATATAATGAGCGTAATAGACAATACATTTTCGAACAAATACGAACATAAAAGGAAGAGGGACTCACGGATGAAAAAGCTTAGAGTGCTGCAGCAGTTGACGGAGGCCGGTGTAGTAGCAGTATTGCGTGCGGACTCGCCGGAGGAAGTTGTGGAAATGTCGCGCCGCGCCATCAAAGGCGGGATTAAAGCGATTGAAATTACGATGACCGTTCCATTCGCGCTGCGGGCAATTGAGCAGCTATCGAAGGAGTACTCGAGCGATGTATCGCCTGAAGCGGACAACTTCGCCATTATCGGCGTAGGTACGGTGCTTGATCCGGAAACGGCTCGCGCAGCAATTCTGGCGGGTGCCGAATATGTCGTATCGCCTGCGCTGAATCCAGATACGATCAAGCTTTGCAATCGTTACGCGATTCCGATTCTGCCAGGCACAATGACGATTCATGAAATTCAAACCGCGCTTGAGCTCGGCGTTGATATCGTGAAGCTATTCCCTGGCAACCTGTATTCCCCAAGCGTCATTCCTTCTATAAAAGGACCGCTGCCTCAAGCGAATGTAATGCCGACCGGCGGAGTATCGCTGGATAATCTGAAAGATTGGGTGAAGGCAGGAGCTGTCGCAGTCGGCATTGGTTCCGATCTAACGAAGGATGCGGTGAAAACCGGAGACTTCTCGCTCATTGAACAGAAGGCAGCGGCGTATATCGCGGCATATCGCGAAGCAAAAGCAAATTAGCCCAATACCCTGATAGAGTAAGCTAGCTCTCTATCAGGGTATTTTTTTCGAGCGTGACCTAGACGAATGAAGGAGAGATTGCTCAATGGTTCATCGGAAGGATATTCGAATAAGAGACCCGTTTATTTTCGTAGACAAGCAGCATAATTGTTATTACTTATACGGTACGACGGATCAGAATGTGTGGTCAGGGCCAGGGACAGGGTTCGATACGTATCGCAGTACGGATTTGGAGCAATGGGAAGGCCCTATTCCTGCATTCAGGCCGGAGTCCGGCTTCTGGGCTGACCACCATTTCTGGGCGCCGGAGGTTTATTCCTATAATGGGAGCTACTATATGTTTGCGTCGTTTAAGTCCGAAGATAAACGCCGTGCGACGCAGGTGCTTATAGCGGATGAGCCAGCCGGTCCTTTTAAACCGCTTAGCAGTAGTCCAGTGACACCGGCGGAATGGGAATGTCTAGATGGCACTTTACACATTGATGAGTCCGGCCAGCCGTGGATGGTATTCTGCCAGGAGTGGGTGCAGGTAAGGGATGGCAAAATGTGTGCCGTTCCGCTAACGGCAGATCTTCAAGAGGCAGTGGGTGAGCCGATTACGCTATTCTCAGCTTCGGAAGCGCCATGGGCAGTTGCGGGCGGCGACAACAAAGACGTATATGTAACGGATGGTCCGTTCCTATTTAAGAATGAGGCAGCCGAACTGCTTATGTTATGGTCAAGCGGATCTGTAAATGGATATGCAATCGGCATTGCACGTTCGAAGAGCGGCCGCATCGAAGGGCCGTGGATGCAAGATGAGGAGACTTTGTTTCCGGAGGACGGCGGGCATGGCATGCTGTTCCGGACATTGGATGACCGACTCATGCTCACTATGCATACGCCTAACAATCAACCGGATGAGCGGGCTGTATTTATTGAGGTAGAGGAGCAGAGAGGTACGCTTCAAAGAAAAGCGTAATTATTATTTTAAGATGAATTGTCAAGCTAAGTGCGACACCTCTTCCATGAAGGCTTCGTGAGCCGACCTCCACCCGAGACATTTACGAGGACGGTTGTTAATCAAACGAATGGCATCAGCGAGTTGCTCATCTGTAACGGAAGCGAAGTCATGCCCTTTGG